>DATFCO010000323.1:0-14494 GCA_035253005.1 Rhodanobacteraceae bacterium | reverse complement strand
CAACAAATCGAAAACCTCGTGTCCCAGCCGCTGGCCGCGCTGCTCGAAGCGCGTCTCGATCCGCCACGGCGGCCGTCGTGCATAGCCATCGCCCCTGTTGCGCCAAGCCGGATCCGCATCCAGCACCTCCCGCATCTGCGCGGCATAGTCCGCCCAGTCGGTCGCCAAATGCAAGAGCGCGCCGAGTTTGACACGGCGGCTAAGCAACTGGACGAATCCAGACTGAATCAGCCGGCGCTTGTGATGACGCTTCTTGTGCCAGGGATCGGGAAACCAGATGCGCACCTCGTCAAGCGAGTCCGGCGCGATTTCGTGCTCGAGCACTTCGACCGCATCGTGAGTCCACAGCCGCACGTTGCGCGCATCGCACTCTGCCAGCGCATTCATCAGCCGGCCGACGCCGGGGCGATGCACTTCGATGCCGAGATAGTCCCGCGCCGAATCGTGTTCGCTGGCCCAGGCCAATGCTTCGCCGTTGCCGAAACCGATCTCCAGCACGTGCGGCGCATGTCGTCCGAACAGCGCATCGAGATCGCGCGGCTTGCCTTGGTAGTCGATTCCGAAACGCGGCCAATGCTGCTCAAAGGCGCGTTGCTGGGCGGGCGTGATTCTTCCTTCCCGCAAAACGAAACTGCGGATGCGCCGCAGGTGTTTCCCTTCGTCACTCAATCGTGCCATCCAGCGGACTGGACGCCGAGGCGTAGCGCTTGCGCGGAATGCGCCCGGCCAAAAACGCCGCGCGTCCCGCTTCCACCGCCAGTTTCATCGCGTGCGCCATGCGCACGGGATCTTTCGCGCCGGCGATCGCGGTATTCATCAGTACGCCGTCGCAGCCGAGTTCCATCGCAATGGCAGCGTCCGACGCAGTGCCCACGCCGGCATCGACGATGATCGGCACGCGCGCGTTCTCGACGATCTCCATCAGGTTGTACTTGTTCTGGATGCCTAGGCCCGAACCGATCGGCGCGGCCAGCGGCATCACCGCGATGCAGCCGATTTCCTCCAGACGCTTGGCGAGAATCGGATCGTCGCTGGTGTAAACCATCACTTCGAATTTTTCCGCGACCAGCTGCTCGGCGGCTTTCAAGGTTTGTACCACGTCCGGAAACAGCGTCTTCTGGTCGCCCAGCACTTCCAGCTTCACAAGCGAATGACCATCCAGCAATTCGCGCGCGAGGCGACAGATGCGCAGCGCGTCTTCTGCCGTGTAGCAGCCGGCTGTATTGGGCAGGATCGTGTATTCACTCGGCGGCAACACGTCCAGCAGGTTCGGTTCATTCTTGTTCTGGCCGATGTTGCTGCGCCGGATCGCGACGGTGACGATCTGCGCGCCCGCGGCCTGCGTGGCGCGGCGCGTTTCATCCAGATCCTTGTACTTGCCCGTGCCGGTGAGCAGACGCGAGGCATACGCACGCCCGGCGATCACGAGTGGATCGTCGATGTCGTCGTGCGTCGAAGTTTGTGGAAGCGCGCTCATGGTTCCTTTCGTTATTACGGCAAGCCAGATCATCTTGGCTTTTTGTAATTCGCCGTTGCTAAGTTCGACGTCCATGTCTCACTAAGCAGCCCGGCCCTTCGCGTCCTGCTTCGGGCGCTCGGCTTCGCGCGCGATGCGATTCAACGCATCGCGCAGGCGCTCAGCCTCCCCCCATGGCTTGCACGATCTCCACGCGATCGCCTTCATTCAGCACGTACTTCACGTGCAGGCTGCGGGGCACGATTTCGCGATTGACTTCCACCGCCACGCGACTGCCGGCGTAACCGGCTTCTTCCAGCAGCGAAGTCACGGTGATGCCTTGTGCGCAGTCGCGCGGCACGCCATTCAAGAGGATTTGCATCCGCACATTCTAGCGCCCGGTGGGTGCGCAAAAAAAGAAACGCCCGCGAAGCCGAAGCTCCGCGGGCGCTGATTTGCCGGATCAGTGGCCGTTGTCCTGGTCGTCGTGATCTTTCTTCTTGGGCGGCGGCGGAGGAGGCTGATGTTGTGGCGGCGCGTGCTGCTGCTGTGCCCGCTGCTGTGCCTGTTGCGCCTGCATCGCGTTTTGTTGTTCACGCTGCTGCATCATCTGTGCTTGGCGCTGTTGTGCTTCCTGCTGCTGGCGTGCCTGCTCGGCGCGCTGCTGCTCCTGCTGGGCACGTTGCTGCTCCTGTTGCGCTTGCATCTGCTGCTCGCGTTGACGCGCTTGCGCCTCGCGTTGTTGTTCCTGTTGTTGCTGACGTGTCTGCTCGGCGCGTTGCTGCTCCATCTGCGCACGCTGTTGTTCCTGCTGGGCACGCACCTGCTCATCGTGCTGGTGGGCCTGGGCTTCGCGTTGTTGCGCCTGTTGCTGCTGGATACGGGCCTGGTCGGCACGCTGCTGCGCCTGCTGTGCCTGCGCGGCGTGCTGTTGAGCCTCTTGCGTACGGAGCTGCGCCTGCTCCCGGTCGCTTTGCGCACGTTGCTGCGCCTGCTGTGCCTGCGCGGCGTGCTGCTGAGCCTGCTGCGCACGCAGTTGCGCCTGCTCCCGGTCGCTTTGCGCGCGCTGTTGCGCTTGCTGTGCTTGCGCTGCGTGCTGCTGCGCCTGCTCGGCGTTGCGATCCGCCGCGGAAGGCACGTTGCGTTCGGGATGCGCGAAGCGCGCCGAGGGCAGCTCGCCCGGGCGCAAGGGCGCCGCGTGCGGAGGCGGAGCCGCCCCATTGGAGGGCTGCACCGGCGCCTGGGTCGGGCTGATATGCGCTTGGCCCGGCGGGTTGTTGCGCGCCCCCTGTTCGGGCGCACGAACCGGAGCACGGCTCGGCGCCTGTGCAACCGGCCGCTCGAGCGCGCGCGGCGACAATTGCTGCACGTGCTTCATCGGCGGCAGCGATACGGCCGCCTTAGGTTTGGCTGCAACGACCTGCACGCGCTGCGGCGCCTGACTGGCTTGCGCTTGCTGCTGACGCATCTGCCGCAGTTGTGCGACCGGAATCGGCGCGCCGCCCTGCTTGGCGATCACGCGCTCGCGTGCGGCGAATGGCACGGGCCGCGGCGGCGGCGTGTGTTTCGCGATCACCGTGCGATCGAACGCGCGCGCGGGCGTGGCGATCGGATGCGCGGGTGGCCGGATCGCGAGACTGGCCTTGGTCGGCGCGATGTGCGGCATCGGCATCACCTGCGCCTGCGCCAGAGCGCGCGGCGGGACGTGCAGCACCGCTTCGCGCACGGGCTTGGCGCTGGCGAACACGCTCCGCGGCACCGCCGTGAATGCATGCGGATCTTCGCGATAGGTGTAACGCGCCGGCAGCGGACGATTGGCGGCGTAGCTGCCGTAGTAGTTGTTGATCACCGTCTTGTTGACATAGACGTTGCGGATGTTGGTCACGTTGACGTTCGTGAAGTAGTTGCGCGAAGCGCGGTACCACGGCACGTACACGTCACGCGGCCCGAGCGGGAACCAGCCCACCGGACCGCCTCCGCCGACGCTGATGGAAACGGAGAGACCGGAACCGCCGACGAAGGCCACCAGCGCGGGCGCGTACACGGGACGGTACTGGCGCGGGCCGGGGCACCAGCCCCAACGGTTGCCGACGTACACCCACCGGCCATAGTGGAACGGCGCGAAACCCCACGGCGCGTCGTCCACCCAGGTCCAGCCCCAGGGATCGATCCAAGCCCAGTGACCGTTGCGATACGGCGCCCAGTCGGCAGGAACCTGGGTCGGATACCAGACTTCACCGTAGTCAGAAGTGTCGCTCCACGCGCCGTAGTCGTCCAAGTCATCGTAGCCGACCACTTCGGGTGACACGTAGCGGCGCGACACGGAATTCTGCCAGCGGTTGTCGCGCGTCTCTGCCCAGCGGTCGAAATCATCCGGCGAAGGCAGCCCGGCGACTTCGACGTCGGTCAATCCCGAATCGTTGATGCGGTACGACTGTCCGGCATCGACGGACCGGCTGGCGCCGTTCTCGCCATAGACGGTGCCCGCGCCATCGAACACGGTCACCATCGCGCCATTGCCGTCGGGCGCCACATCCACGCGATACATGCCGGGCTGATTGGCGACGAAGGCGACCGTCGGTGTATCGATTTCGTAAGTCTGGCCGTTGTTGACGTCGCGCACGCGCAGATTCAGCGTGCCCTGCGACAGTTCGACCTGCGCGGTATTGTCGTTGAGATCCAGGAAATTGAACGCGCTGCCGTGATCGATGCGCAGCGCGGCGCCGCCCAGCTCCAGTGCGGCGCGTCCGTCGTCGCCGGTCAGCAGGCGGTCGCCGGTGGTGAGCGGGCGGTTGACGTCGGCACTGCCGAAATCGTTTTCGCCTGCCGGTGCGAATTCGACGTCGCCCGACAAGTAGGCGAGCCGCGCGACGCGGCTGGAGGGATCGGTCTGCGCATCCTCGTATTGCGGCGCACTTTGATCGGACGGATAACCTTGTTGATCGGTTGGATAACCTTGGTCGTAAGACTGCGCGCTGACGATGGTGGCCGAACTCATCATCACGAGAGCCGCAGCAAGCGCGGCCGGCAGCAGTTTGATCTGAAACGAACGAGCGCGGGACATGGCAGGCTCCGCAACAGACGGCTTGATCTGGGCAAGCCACCCAAGCGCGCATTGCTGCGCGCGTTTACATGACATCGCAGCGGTGCTGAATGATCGCCTGCCCGGCGCGCGCGGCTAAGCGATGGCGAAGAATCCAGTCAGCCGCCGTTGCCATCTCTGCGGCCGCATCGCTAACATCATCGACCGGCGCGGGTGTAGCTCAATGGTAGAGCTGTAGCTTCCCAAGCTACTGACGAGGGTTCGATTCCCTTCACCCGCTCCAGAAAGCTTCGTTGCGTAAGCGGCGAAGGACATTTCGCGGCGCTCTCACACCGGGCGCGGGTGCCGCCGACGCCGAGGATTGCATCACGGGCAATCTCGGCGGCTCGCAGCTTGCAAGAGGTTGAAGGCAACCGATTGCGCGTGACAAGGCACGCACGACGGCTCCCATCCGTACTTTCGCGTCCAGTTGCCGGGTTGGAGCGAGCGGTTATGCTTCGTACGGCTGGGGTAAGCCGCGCCTTCACTTGGGGAGGCGTGCCGACCACCGAGACCGTGGTCGCTCCGGCCGCGCATCCAGAGGGAGGAAAGATGTCCAGCACCGGACCGTCGTCCGAAAACACGCACCTCATCGGCCGAGCCGACGTCGATGATCTGGAGGCGATCCTCGCCGTGTCCAATGGGGACATGGCCGAGACGATCCATACCGTCGGCGGACATCTGGACGCGATCTTCACTTGGGATTACGCGAAAGCCGCCCGGCCGCAGCTCGGCAAGCTGTACGAGAAGGCCAAGGTCAGCCAGTGGAACTCCGAAACCGACGTGCCGTGGGATACGGATGTCGACCAGCAGAAGGTGACGCTCGGCAACGTGCTCGCTTACGGCGGCTTCATGCCCGGCATCAATGATCTGAAAGGCACGCCGTTCGAGAAGTGGACCGCGAACGAATGGATCGCCCTCGGTTGCGAGTCGCAGAACTGGACGCTGTCGCAGTTTCTGCACGGCGAGCAGGGTGCATTGCTGTGCACCGCGAAGATCGTGGAAACGGTGCCGTGGATCGACGCCAAATACTACGCCGCCACACAGGTGATGGACGAAGCGCGGCACGTGGAAGTGTTCTCGCGCTACCTCGACACCAAGTTGTCCGGCCATTACCCGATCAATGCGCATTTGAAGCTGCTGCTCGACCAGATCGTGCGCGACAGCCGCTGGGACATGACTTATCTCGGCATGCAGATCATGGTGGAGGGTCTCGCACTGTCGGCCTTCCGCTCGATGCACGATCTGACGGTGGAGCCGCTGCTGCGCCACATTCTGCGCTACGTGATGGCCGATGAATCGCGGCACATCGCGTTCGGCGTGCTGACGCTGAAGGAACTCTACTCGGAACTCTCGGCCGCGGAATTGCGCGAACGGCAGGAGTTCGTATTCGAAGCCGCGGTTCGCATGCGCGACCGCTTCCTGCAGCAGGAAGTCTGGGAGCGCATGGGACTGCCGGTGAAGCAGACCATCAAGCTGATCATGCAGTCGCCCGAACGGCAGGTGTTTCAGCGGATGTTGTTCACCAACGTCGTTCCGAACTGCAAGCGGCTCGGCCTGCTGGATGCCGGCGACGGCTGGCTGCGGCAGAAATTCGAGGAACTCGGCGTCCTGCAATTCGAAAATCTGGAAGACACCCGCAGCCTTTTCGAGGATTTCTCGATCGCGCAGGAAAGCCTCGCCTGATATGGCCTAGGCACCGGCTGCGCGCCGGCGCCGCGCCTGCTATACGCTGACGGCGTGCCGGGACGTCGTCCATGAAGATCGCCATCCTCTCTCGCAATGCGCGGCTGTATTCGACCACGCGGCTGGTCGCCGCCGCGCGCGCGCGCGGCCACCGCGTGCGCGTGCTGGATCCATTGCGCTGCTACATGCGCATCGGCCACGACGGTTTCGCGCTGCATTACGGCGGCCGCGTGCTCAAGGGCTTCGATTGCGTGATCCCGCGCATCGGCGCGTCAATCACCTTCTACGGCACCGCGGTGCTGCGCCAGTTCGAAATGATGGGCGTCTACACACCCAATTCCTCGGAAGCCGTGCTGCGCGCACGCGACAAGTTGCGTTCCTTGCAGATTCTCGCCAAGCGCGGGCTGGACATGCCGGCCACCGTGTTCGGAGACAACCCGGACGACACCCGCGACCTGCTCGACATGCTCGGTCCGCCGCCGCATGTCATCAAACTCAACGAAGGCGCGCAAGGGCAGGGCGTGGTGCTGGCCGAGAAACCCGCCGCGTCGCAAAGCGTGATCGAAGCGTTCCGGGGGCTTTATGCGAATTTCCTGGTGCAGGAATTCGTGCGCGAGGCCAATGGCCGCGATGTGCGCTGCTTCGTGGTCGGCGATGAAGTGGTCGCGGCGATGCAACGCGAAGCCTCGCCAGGCGATTTCCGTTCCAACCTGCACCGTGGCGGGACCGGCAGCAAGGTCGAACTCAGCGGGCGCGAACGGGAGACGGCTTTGCGAGCCGCGCGCGCGATGGAGTTGGGGATCGCGGGCGTGGATCTGCTGCGCTCGGAACGCGGTCCGCTGGTGCTGGAGGTCAACGCTTCGCCGGGGCTGGAGGGTATCGAGGCGGTCAGCGGCGTGGACGTTGCGGCGGCGGTGGTACGCCATATAGAGGATGCGACGGGTTAGGACTGCGTAGCGGCTGTTCGCGCCACCGGTCAACGAAATGATTAGTACGAAAAGAATCGTTGACAGACGGAAGGAGGTGGCCTACATTGGAGATGCGGGAAGGGGATCAGGAGACCTCGACAATGTACAAATGGTTGATATGGGCAACGCTGACCATCGCCTTGTCACTGACAGGTGCGGTTTGCGCGGAGGAAGCCGGCGCAACCGTCAAGGCCGACAACAAGGCAGCCTTCGAATCCGTCGCCGCAGCCGTGCGGCAGCAGCTGCAGCCCGGTGGCCGCTGGGAATACACCAGCAAGCTGGAAAAGGAGCAGGTCAATCAGCGGTTGGACGACATGCAGGCGCTGTTCGAGCAATTCGGCACGGTGAACAAGATGGATCAGAACACCAAGGCGCGGCTGTTCAACGATCAGGAAGCCGTCAACGAAATCCTGACCAAGCGCGATGATCGGCATCTGGTTTGCGAGAGCGTCGAGCCCATCGGTACGCACATACCGCAGCGCGTGTGCAGGACTTATGGCGACATCCGGCACGAGCAGGACAATGCGCGCTGGGAGCTGGACGTCATCGAAAACAGGAACGGCGGTCGTGCCTCCCAATGCGGCGGCAGCAGCGGAGTGACTTGTTGAGCGCGCAGAGTTTCTTGCATGTCCCGCGTAATGGCGGTGCTCCTGAACGGCCGTCATTGCGGGTCATATCGGAGGCCACGTGAAAAGCGGTAAATGGTTGACAGTGGCGGTTTGCATTGCGTTGCAAGTGGGCGTCGCTTTCGGTGCCGACTCCCAACCGGTCGTCAAGGCCGACAACAAGACGGCGTTTGAAGCCGTGGCCGCGGAAGTGAGGCAGCAACTGCGACCGGGCGGCCGCTGGCAATACACCAGCAATCTCGAGAAGGAGCAGGTCAATCGCGGACTCGACGACATGCAGGCGCTGTTCGAGAAGTTCGGGACGGTGCAGCAGATGGATCCGGATACCAGAATGCGCTTGTTCAATGATCAGGAAGCGGTGAACGAGATCCTGACCAAGCGCGATGGCGAGCACCTGGTTTGCAGTGACGAAATGCCTACCGGCTCGCACATACCCAAGCGTGTGTGCAGGACCTACGCGCAGATGCGGCAGGACGAGGAGGACGCGCGGCTGTGGGGGAATACGGGACGTCCCCATCCTTGTAAGGGAGGAGGAGCCGGCTGCTGATCGCTGCCGCGCGCGGATGGATCCCGGCGCGGGCTGCACCCCTGAACAACCTCAGTGTGAGGCGCGGTACGAAGCAGATCGTTGACGCCACTGCTCCCGCGGGTCTAGCATCCGACAATCTTCGGGGAAGATCGCGCCGGAAGGCGCCGGACCTTATGAGGGGCATTGACATGAAGATGAGCAAGTGGATGCTGGCCGCAGCCATGTTTTGCGCAGCGTTGCAGGCGGGAGTTGCTTTGGGAGATGAAGCCACGCCGGTGGTCAAGGCGACCAACAAGGACGATTTTGCAGCCGTGGCGACAGCAATCCGTCAGCAAATGGGACAAGGCGGGCGCTGGCAGTACGTCAGCAGGAGCGAGAAGGACGAAGTCGATAACCGGTTGATCGAAATGCAGGGTCTATTTGACAAGTTCGGCACAGTCGACCAGATGGATCAGACGGCCAAAGTCCGCTTGTTCGGTGACCAGCAGGCGGTGAATGACATCCTCACACGGCGCGACGGAAATCGCCTGGTTTGCAGCAACGAAATACCGACCGGCTCGCACATACCCCAGCGTGTATGCAGGACCTACGCGCAGATGCGGCAGGACCAGCAGAATGCCCAGGACATGATGGATCACATGCAACATAGAGGCAGCGTGTATGCAGGTGGTGGTTGATTTGCAACACCGGGTCCCGAATTACGGCTGAAACTCCGGATGCGTTCAATTCGCCCAACCGAAGCCGAACTCGAAATCCTGCAGGTGCTCTGGGAACGGGGTGCCTGCACGGTGCGGGATGTCCATGAAGTCCTGCATCGACGCGACGGGACCGGATACACCACCGCGCTGAAGCTTCTGCAGATCATGCACGCCAAAGGCTTGGTGATGCGCGACGATTCACAACGCGCACATGTATATCGCGCGGCGCTGGCCAAGGAGAAGGTGCAGCGGAGCCTACTCAGTGATCTGGCGGAAAGGCTCTTCGACAACTCGACTTCTCGGCTGGCCTTGGAAGCCTTGGGCAACGCACGCCTTTCTCGACGCGACCTGGAGAGATTGCGCGAACTGCTGCAGAAGCACGACGATCGCGAGAAGTCGTGATGAACGCGATCGACGCCATCGGTTGGACACTGCTGCATTTCCTCTGGCAGGGCTCGTTAATCGGCGCGGTCTATGCGGTTCTGCGTGCGCAGTGCCGCAAGCCGGAAACGCGTTACCTGCTGGGTATCGCCGCACTGGCGATATGTGCGCTCCTTCCCGTTGCCACGCTGTGTTGGTTATGGCCTTCGCAGCCGCTGCCGGAAATCTTCCAGCGCCTGCCCGATCGGCTCGTCGCCAACACGCGATTCGCGACGAGCACCGATGTCTGGCATCGCATCGATGTTGCCCTGCCTTGGATGGTCGCCTTGTGGTGCGCGGGTGTCGCGCTGCTCGGCGCGCGTTCGGTGCGGGAGTGGTGGCGGCTGGTGCGCGCGCGCCGAAGCGCGATCCGGGTGAACGCCTGGAGCGAACGCATCGAAGCGCTGGCGGCGCGTTTCGGAGTGCGGCGCTCGATCTCGCTGCTGGCCACAGCTGCGGTCGATGCGCCCACCCTGCTGGGCATCTTCAAGCCGGCGATCCTGTTACCGACGTCTTTGCTGTTGCGTTTGCCGCCGGAACAATTGGAGCTGATCCTCGCGCACGAGTTGTGTCACGTGCGCCGCTGGGACTATCTCGTGAACCTGATCCAGGTCGCGATGGAAACGGTTTTGTTCTATCACCCGGTGGTGCATTGGTTGTCCGCGCGCGTGCGGGCGGACCGCGAGCTGTGCTGCGACCAGGCGGTACTGGCCACGATGGGCGCGCCGCCGCGCCACTACGCCGAGGTACTGGCGGAGCTCGCAGAGGCAGCTTCGAATCTCGCGCCGGCGGCGAATGGCGGTGTGCTGATCGAGCGCATCGAAATCCTTCTGGCTCCGCGCGCGCAGCGCACACCCGGTGCCTGGTTGCCGTTGTTCTCTCTCGTGGGGGTACTGCTGCTCGCGTTCGGCGTGAAGCAAGCCCTGCAACCCGCGGCACTCGAAACCCGGCTCGACGCTCCTCTGCGCGTTGCGACGGCGCCCGCGACCGATGTTCCCGCGATGTCGCAACCCGTCGTGGAACAAAAATCCGCCGGTAAAGCCGCACTTCCGGCCGAGCACCGCGTTGTCGAAGCCGTACCCGCAGCCAAGCTGCCCGCGACGATCCGAAAAACAACCGCCGTCGTTCCGCACAAGCCGATCGTTGCAGTCTCCCCAGACTCCACGAACAGCGACGCAAGTAAACCGGCTCGCCTGGCGGAGCCGCGCGTTGCGCGGAGCGAGCGCGAGACCGCACCCGCAGCGGCTCCGGACCGTCCGGCCGCGACCCGGATCCCATTAGTGGCGGCGACAGGGCTCCAGCCGGCGTCTTCAAATCCCGCCATGGATCCGGCATCCGCTCCGGAACAGACGTCCGCCACGGCCGCGCCGATACCGACGGCGCCCGGCGTCACGAATCCGGATCGCTCGCAACCGGCGGCGGAATCGGCTTCCGCGCCGCGAGTGACGCACTTCGTCGCGCCGGAGTACCCCGTCACCCTCAGCGAGCGTGCTGTACACGGGCGAGTGGACCTGCAATTCCGGATCGCCGCGGACGGCAGCGTGCAGGACGTGGCCGTACTCACGGGCGGCGATCATCCGCAACTGGCGCGTGCTGCGGTTTCGGCGCTGAAACAGTGGCGTTTCGCACCCGAAAGCGTGCAGACCGGCCACGTGTACCGGCAGGCAATCGATTTCGATCTACCCGAAGGCGCCGAGCCCTGCCGCACGACCACGGGCTCGCACATTTGCCGACGCGATCTGGGTGATGCGGCTGCGGGCGTCACCGTCATCACGCGCTGACGCACGCGCGGCGATCGGCACGTCCCGTGCGTCTTCCTGAACCTTCATCCACCCTTTTGCGCGACCGCATGCCCGTTTCAGGCTAAGCTTGTGTCAGCGACGCGTCCGCATGCGTCTCAAGTCCCTGCGGCTGGTTCTGGACGGGCCCCCACATGCGCGTGCTGGTGATCGAAGACAACAACGACATCGCGACCAACATCGGCGATTACCTCGAGGATCACGGCCACGTGGTCGATTTCGCCGGCGACGGCGTGACGGGCTTGCACCTTGCGGTGGTCAACGATTTCGACGTGATCGTGCTGGACCTCACGTTGCCGGGCATGGACGGACTCGAGGTCTGCCGCAAGCTGCGCGGCGAGGCGCACAAGCACACGCCGATCCTGATGTTGACGGCGCGCGACGCGCTGGATCAGAAGCTGGTCGGTTTCGAATCCGGCGCGGACGACTACATGACCAAACCGTTCGCGTTGCAGGAACTGGCCGCGCGGCTGGAGGTGCTGTCGCGCCGCGGCAAGGGACCGCAGAGCCGCGTGCTGAAGGTGGCCGACCTCACCTTCAACCTCGACACGCTCACCGTCACGCGCGACGGCAAGCCGATCCAGTTGAATCCGATCGGCCTGAAACTGCTGCAGGCGCTGATGGAAGCCAGTCCTTCGGTGGTGACGCGGCAGGAACTGGAACAACGGGTGTGGGGCGAGGAGCTGCCCGATTCGGATTCGTTGCGCGTGCACATCCATGGCCTGCGCGCGGCGATCGACAAGCCTTTCGACAAGCCGCTGATCCACACCCGCCACGGAATCGGCTATCGTATGGTCGATCCGGATGCAACCGCGACGTAGGCTTCGCAGCCGCATCATCATTTCCTACGCGCTGCTCGGTTTCGGCCTGTCGGCGCTGTTCGCCGTCGCCGCGATGTACGTGCGCGCCAAGGTCGAGGATCAATTGGTGGTGGCCTCGCTCCAGCATGACGTCGATCAGGCGGTGGAACATGTGCACGAAGACCCTGGTCAGCCGGCAAGCTCGGAGTTGATCCAAGCCTGGATGTGGAGCGATCGCACCGTCTACAAGGCGCCGCTCGGATGGCAGCAACTGGGCAGCGGCGTCTACAACATCACCGAGACCGGACCGGACGGGCAGACGCATCACTACAAGTTAGCGGTGCGAAGGAAGTACGGTCTGGTGGGATTCGTCCGCTACGACATCAGCCGGGAGCAGCTCGGAAGACGGCAGTTGCTTACCGGCCTGGTCGCTGCGGTAGTGGTGTTCGGTTTGCTGTCGCTGTTGTTCGGAATCTACCTGTCCGGACGGGTGATGAAGCCGGTTACCGAACTCGCGCAACGTCTGCGTGCCTTGCGGCGAGGCGGCGGCAAGCTCGAGCCGCTGGCACCTTATTTCGCCGAAGATGAAGTCGGCGAACTGGCCGCGGCGCTCGACGATTACGCGCAGCGGCAGAGCGCGTTGATCGAACGCGACCGCGAATTCAACGCCGACGTCAGCCACGAACTGCGCACGCCGCTGGCCGTGATCGCCACCACCACCGAACTGTTGCTGGACAATCCCGACCTCTCCGACAAGATCAAGACGCGATTGAAACGCATCGAGCGCGCGGTGCGGCAATCGACCGAATTGACGCAGGCGCTGTTGCTGCTGTCGCGCGCGGAACGTTCGGGACCTGTGGATGGCGAAAGCACCGACGTCGCGAAAATCGCCGCGGAGGTGATCGACACCAATCAGCAGCACCTCGGCAGCAAGCCGGTGACGATGCGGCTGGAAGTGGAACACCCCTGCGAAGTGGAAGCGCCTTCATCGGTAGTCGCCGTGGCGCTGGGCAATCTGGTCGGCAACGCCTGCAAGTACACGATGGAAGGCGAGGTGGTGGTGCGCGTGCAGGAATGCCGCGTGCTGGTCGAAGACACCGGGCCCGGCATAAAGGCCGAAGACGCCGAGCGCCTGTTCGAGCGCGGCGTTCGCGGCGAGGGACAAATGGTGAAAGGCGCAGGTCTGGGATTGGCGATCGTGCGCCGTTTGTGCGAACTCTACGGCTGGCGCGTATCGCTCGCGCCGCGCGCGGAACGTGGCGCGGTGGCGACGCTGGATTTTCAGAAGCGTGAGTTGTGAGTCGTGAGTGGAGAATGCAGAAGCTCTTCGCTCTTCCAACTCACTATTCACAACTCACTACTCACGCTCTTTCGAGCCACCCCCACTCATCCTTCGTGCGCCCATCGAACAGGCCGAAGAACAGTTCCTGCATCCTGCGCGTGACCGGACCGGTCTTGCCCGCGCCCACCGACTTGCCGTCCACTTCGCGGATCGGCGTGATCTCGGCGGCGGTGCCGCACATGAAGACCTCGTCGGCCAGATAGAGGTATTCGCGCGGCAGGTCGCGCTCGGATACTTCGATCTCGTTTGCGCGCGCAAGTTTGATCACGGTGTCGCGCGTGATGCCGTTCAACAGCGCCGCGCTGACCGGCGCGGTTTGCAGCGCACCGTCCATCACCAGGAACAGATTTTCGCCCGCACCTTCCGAGAGCAAGCCGGTGTGCGCCAGCGCGATGCCTTCACCGAAGCCCAGCCGCCGCGCTTCGCGCGCGATCAGTTGCCCGGAAAGATAGTTGCCGCCGGCCTTGGCGCCCATCGGAATCGTGTTCGGCGCGACGCGTTGCCAACTGGAAACGCAGGCGGTGATGCCGTTTTCCAGCGCTTCTGGACCGAGGTACGGGCCCATCGGCCACGCCGCAATCGCGACATCCGTCGGCGTTTCCGCGCTCAATCCGAATCCTCCCAAGCCGCGAAACGCGATCGGCCGCAGATATCCGCGCGTCAACCCGTTCGCCTGCATCACGTCGCGGCAGGCTTGCGCGAGCTGATCTAGCGTGTACGGAACGACGATGTCGTACACCTTGGCCGAGTGATATAGCCGTTTCAGATGATCGGTCAGCCGGAAGATGATCGTGCCGTGAGGCGTGGCATAGCTGCGGATGCCCTCGAACACCGACGAGCCGTAGTGCAGCGCGTGCGCCATCACGTGCACGGTGGCCTCGGCCCAAGGCTTGATTTCGCCGTTGTGCCAGATGTAGTCGGGGTAATCTTGTGCCATGCGCTTCTCCTGAACGCGCATCATAACCGCGGCCGCTTGGCGCGCGCGCGGCGCTTCCGCTAACGTAGCGCGTCCATGTCCGCTTCCACGCAATCCATCCGAGCCGAACCACTGGTGCAGGTGCGCGATCTGCACACGCGACTTGGCGACA
>DATFCO010000322.1:0-4237 GCA_035253005.1 Rhodanobacteraceae bacterium | reverse complement strand
CTCCCGCACGCACTGGAAGGCCGCAATCTGATCGTCACCGGCAGCATCGAAGACCTGCCGCAGGCGCAGGACGAATCCACACGTTTCGATTTCGAGGTGGCTTCGGCGCGAATCGACGGCTCACCCGTGCACTTGAATGGTGTGTTGCGTCTGTCGTGGTATGCCGCGCGCAATGGCACACTGCCACGACTGACGCCATGCTCGCACTGGCGATTGCTGGTGCGCTTGAAACGCCCGCGCAGCCTGCTGAATCCCGGCGGCTTCGATTTCGAGCGCTCGGCGCTGCAGCAGCGCATCGTCGCCACCGGCTACGTGCGCGACGATCCAGACAACTCGCAACTCGCGCAATCGTGGTGCGTGGACGCGTTGCGCGCGCGCATTTCCAACGCGATCGCCGCGACATTGCCTGGCGATCCGCACGCCGCCAGATTGCTGCGCGCATTGAGCGTGGGCGACCAGCGTGCATTGGACGAATCCGACTGGCAGGTGGTGCGCGCCACGGGCGTAGCGCATCTGATCGCGATTTCCGGTTTCCACGTCGGACTGGCCGCGATCTTCGGAGCACTGCTGGCGCGCGGGTTGTGGTGGGTGTTTCCGGCACTCGCGCTGCGCATGCCCAGACCGATCGCGGAATCATGCTTCGCATTGCCGGCAGCGATCGCATACGGCGCGCTGGCAGGCTTCGGTCTGCCGACCACCCGCACGCTGTGGATGATCGGCGCGGTGTCGCTGTCGCGCATCGTTCGCCGCGGCGATGGATTGACGGAAGGGCTGGGCCTGGCGCTGTGCGCGATCCTGATCGTCGATCCATTGTCGGCGCTGTCGGCCGGGTTCTGGTTGTCGTTCGCGGGTGTGGCGCTGCTTGCATGGACACTGGCGCGCCACGAGGGCTGGCGCGGACGGCTGCGCGAAATCGGTCTGTCGCCATTGCTGATGGCCTTGGCATTGTTGCCGCTGACCGTGTGGTTTTTCGGTCAGGCTTCGCTGGTCGGTCCGCTCGCCAATCTGATCGCGGTGCCCTTCATCAGCTTCGTGCTGGTGCCGTGCACCTTGTTGGCATGCGCATTGTTGCTGCCGCTGACGTCGATCGGTATTCCGCTTCTGCATTTCTGCGCACATCTGGCGAATGCGCAATGGTGGCTACTGACGAAGCTCGCCGCTTGGCCTGTGGCGATGCATTATTTCCCGACGCCTTCGCTGTTCGCATGCCTGGCGGCGTGCGTCGGCGTCATCTGGTTGCTGGCGCCACGCGGAATTCCCGCACGGCTGCTCGGCGCGCTGTTGCTGTTGCCGCTGCTGTGGCCGCGCATCGAATCGCCGCAGCAGGGCGCGTTCGAAGCAATGGTGATCGATGTGGGGCAGGGACTGTCGGTGCTGGTGCGCACGCAAAATCATGCATTGCTGTTCGACGCCGGCGCACGTTATCCCTCCGGGTTCGACCTGGGCGAGGCCGCGGTGGTGCCGGCGCTGCACGCAGTCGGCGTGGACAAACTCGACACGTTGATCGTCAGCCACGGCGATAACGACCACGCCGGTGGCGCACGTGCGGTATCGAGTGCGTTTCCGAATGCATTTGCGCTCGGCGGCGAGCCCGGTCGCGGCGACGTTCCGCTCGAGCAGTGCATCGCGGGTCAGCATTGGCAATGGGACAGCGTGACGTTCCGTATCTTGTCGCCGCAGCGTGCCGGCAGCGGCAACGATGCAGGTTGCGTATTGCTGGTGACCGGTGAAGGCGGAAGATTGCTGTTGCCGGCCGACACCACGTCGAACACGGAGCCCGCTATCGCGAACGCGGTTCCCGCCGGCGCGCCGCTGGTACTGATCGTACCGCACCATGGCAGCAAGACTTCGTCGAGCGAGGACTATCTGCGCGCGCTGCATCCGCAGCTTGCCGTGGCTTCGGCGGGTTACCGCAATCGCTTCGGCCATCCCGCGCCGGTGGTGGTTGCCCGCTACCGCGCTCTCGGCATCCCGTTGTTGGCGACTTTCGACACCGGCGCGGTCAGGATCGCCTTCCCGGCGGGAGCGGCGCCGCGGCTGGTTTCCGAAGAGCGCATCGAGCAGCCGCGCTACTGGCGGGAGCATTGAGGAGCGGGTTGTGTGTTGCGGGTCATGGGTTTTGGGGCTGCGTGGCGATGGCTGTCAATCATCGCTGGCGAAAACCGATGATCCAAAACCCATAACCAATAACCCAAAACCAATGACCAGCTCACAGGCACACGTCCCGCCGCTGCTATCATTCGCGCCGGTTGCCTGGAGAGGAACGGGGCGTGTTCGAGATCATCAAGGCCGGTGGCTGGGGGATGTTGCCGATCCTGCTGTGTTCGGCCATCGCACTGGCGATCGTGCTGGAACGCTTCTGGACACTGCGCCGCAGCGCCGTGCTGCCGCCCGGCCTGGGCGAGCAGGTGCGCGGCTGGGCGCGCACGCGCAAGCTGGATCCCACGCACATCGAGGCGCTGCGGGACAACTCGCCACTGGGCGAACTGCTGGCCGGCGCGCTGGACGTGCGCCACCGTTCGCGCGAGATCATCAAGGAGCGCATCGAGGACACGGGCCGGCACGTGGTGCACCGGTTGGAGCGTTACCTCAACACGCTCGGCACCATCGCGCTGATTGGCCCGTTGCTCGGCTTGCTCGGTACGGTGCTGGGGTTGATCCGCATGTTCCTCGCCGTGATGGTTTCCGGCGTAGGCGATCCGATGAAGATGGCGGGCGGCATCGGCGAAGCACTGGTGTGCACCGCGGCCGGCCTAATCGTGGCGATCCCCGCTTACGTGCTGCACCGTTATTTCCGCTCGAAGGTCGCCGGTTACGTGGTAGCGATGGAGAAGCAAGCGACCGCGTTGCTGGATGAGCTCTCGGCTCTGCACGTGGAACCAGCGCCGGCGGTGGTTGCCGCGCCGAAACCGGAAGTCGCGGCGGCCACGTCGCCCAAACCCGCGCCGCGTTCCACCGTGCACGCGACCACGCGCTGAATCGCCGCGATGCGCATCGCCCGTCGCCGCGAGGACGAGTTCGAGATCAACGTCGTCTCGCTGATCGACGTGCTGCTGACGCTATTGATGTTCTTCGTGCTGACCACCACCTTCGTGCAGCAGGGACATCTGAAAGTCTCGCTGCCGCAGTCCAGCGCGCAGCCGCAGCAGACGGATCGCAATGCGCTGGTGTTGATCGTGGACCGTTCGGGACATTTCTACGTCGGCAACAACCGCGTGCTCGGCAACGACGAAGACGCGCTGAAGAAGGCGATCCGCGCGATCGCCGGCGACGATCGCGACCGGCCCGTGCTACTGCGCGCCGACGGTCTGACGCCGCATCAATCCGTGGTCACCGCGATGGACGCGCTGGGACAACTGGGTTTCTCGCATCTGTCGATCGCCACTACGCCCGAGCAACAGAGCGCCTCCACGCAGTGAGCGCAGCGCCGCGCGAAGTTTCCGCCTGGACCACGTATCGCCGCCTGTTCGGCTATTTGCGTCCGTTCAAGTGGGTCGCCGCGATCGCGGTGCTGGGCATGGTGGTGGATGCCGGTGCGCTGGCGTTTTTCACCGGCCTGATCAAGCCGCTGCTGGACAAGCTGTTCGTGATGCACGACCCGGTGATGATCTTCTGGATGCCGATGATTATCGTCGCCATTTTCCTGTTGCGCTCGCTGGCGGTGTACGTGGAGAACTACGGCACCGCCTATGTCGGCCGCGGCGTGGTGCAGGCGATGCGCGAGCAGGTGTTCCGGCAGTATCTGAAATTGCCGGCGCGCTTCTACGACGCGGAATCCTCGGGGCACCAGATCGCGCGCATCACCTACACCGCCGAGCAGGTCGCGTCCGCGTGTTCCGATTCGCTGAAGATCGCGATCACCGATGCGCTCACCGTGATCGGCATGATCGTGGTGATGATCATCATGAGCCCGTGGCTGACGCTGGTCTTGCTGATCGTGATCCCCGGCCTGTCGCTGCTGGTGCGCGCGGTCAGCCGCCGCTACCGGCGCATCAGCCACGGCATCCAGGGCTCGATGGGTTCGGTGACCAACATCCTGGAAGAAGTGGTCGCCGGCCATCGCGAAGTGAAGGTGTACGGCGGACAGCCGTACGAGGATGCGCGTTTCGAAGCGGTGACGCAACACAATCGCCGTTTGAATCTGAAAGTCGCGGCTACCAATGGAATCGCGACATCCCTGGTGCAACTGGTGGCGGCGGTCGCGCTGGCGCTGATCGTGTATTTCGCCACGCGCTTC
>DATFCO010000321.1:0-33225 GCA_035253005.1 Rhodanobacteraceae bacterium | reverse complement strand
TGCCCGAGGAACTCCGACAAGCCGCGCTGGACTACCACCGGCACGCGCCGGCGGGCAAGATTCGTGTCACGCCGACCAAGTCGCTCTTGAATGCGCGCGAATTGTCGCTGGCGTATTCGCCCGGCGTGGCCTACGCATGCGAAGCCATCGTCGAGGATCCGCGCGCGGCTTCCGAACTTACCGCACGCGGCAATCTGGTGGGCGTGATCACCAACGGCACCGCAGTGCTGGGACTGGGCGACATCGGGCCGCTGGCCGGCAAGCCGGTGATGGAAGGCAAGGGCGTGCTGTTCCGCAAGTTCGCCGGCATCGACGTGTTCGACATCGAGATTTCGGAGAAGGATCCGGACAAGCTGGTCGACATCATCGCCTCGCTCGAACCGACATTCGGCGGCATCAATCTGGAAGACATCAAGGCGCCGGAATGCTTCATCGTCGAACGGAAACTGCGCGAACGCATGCGCATTCCGGTCTTTCATGACGACCAGCACGGCACGGCGATCATCGTCGGCGCGGCGCTGATCAACGCGCTGCGCGTGGTCAGCAAGAAGATCGGGGACGTGAAGCTGGCGCATGCGGGCGCAGGCGCCGCAGGCATCGCGTGTCTGGACATGCTGGTCGCGCTGGGTTTGGAACCGGAAAACATCCTCGCGATCGACCGCGACGGCGTTCTATACGAAGGTCGCGCGGGGATGGACGCCGATCGCGCGCGTTACGCGCGCGACACGAGCGCGCGCACGCTGGCGGAAATCGTACAAGGCGCGGACGTGTTCCTCGGCCTGTCCGCCGGCGGCGTGCTGAAACCGGACATGCTGGCGAGCATGGCGAAGAAGCCGGTCATCCTGGCGCTCGCCAATCCGACACCCGAGATCATGCCCGACGACGCCAGGCGCGTGCGTCCGGATTGCGTGATCGCGACCGGGCGCTCGGACTATCCCAATCAGGTCAACAACGCGCTGTGCTTCCCATACATCTTCCGCGGCGCGCTGGACGTGGGCGCGACCACGATCAACGAGGCGATGAAGGTCGCCTGCGTGCACGCGATCGCGGAACTGGCGCGGCGCGAGGGTTCCGACATCGCCGCGCGCGCCTACGGCGGAAAGCCGCCGCATTTCGGCGCGGATTATCTGATCCCGCAGCCGTTCGATCCGCGTCTGCTGGTGCAGCTCGCGCCGGCGGTGGCGAAAGCCGCGATGGATTCCGGCGTGGCCACGCGTCCGATCACAGATTTGCGCGCCTACACCGACAAGCTGATGCAGTTCGTGTTCCGCACCGGTCTGGTGATGAAGCCGGTGTTCGAGCGCGCGAAGAACGATCCCAAGCGCGTCGTTTACGCCGAAGGCGAAGAGGAAACCGTGTTGCGCGCGGTGCAGACGGTGGTCGATGAAGGCTTGGCGAAACCCATCCTGATCGGCCGCCCGGAAGTGATCGAGCGGCGGATCGAACGCGTCGGCCTGCGGCTGCAAGCCGGCCGTGATTTCGAGTTGTGCAACATCCACTCCGATCCGCGTTTCGACGAATACTGGCAGCACTATTACGAATTGATGAAGCGGCGCGGCTTCACGCAGGCGCTGGCGAAATCGGTGGTACGCTCGCGGCCGACCGCCATCGCCGCGCTGATGGTCGCGCGCGGCGATGCGGATGCGATGATCTGCGGCACCGTCGGCCGCTACCAGAAGAAGCTGGCCTACATCCAGGACGTGATCGGCCTGGATCAAGGCGTCGCGGCGCCTTCTTCGATGACCGCGATCGCGCAGGAATCCGGCATCTATTTCTTCGTCGACACGCATGCGCAGGACGATCCGGACGCCGAGCAGATCGCGACCGCGACGTTGCAGGCTTCGTTGCGGTTGAAACTGTTCGGCATCGAACCCAAGGTGGCCCTGTTGGCGGCATCGAATTTCGGCAGCCGCGACAACGAGGTCACACGGAAATTGCAGAGAGCCTTGCAGATCATCCGCAAGCGTGTGCCGAAACTCGAAGTGGAAGGCGAGATGCAGGCCGATCTCGCGCTCGACCCGGAATTGCGCGCGCGGGTCTTTCCCGATTCGCGGCTCTCCGGTCGCGCCAACGTGTTCGTGTTTCCGAATCTTGCCGCCGCCAACACCGCGTTCAACATGACGCGCGTGCTGGCCGACGGCGTGGTGATCGGCCCGATCCTGATGGGCGTGGCCAAGCCCGCGCACGTGCTGACTCCGCAGGCGACCGTGCGGCGCGTGGTCAACATGACCGCGATCGCGTGCGTGGAAGCGCAAATTCGCGCAGAGCGCGAATTTAAAGAAGGGAATGTTCGTGCCGAAGCGGAGCGCACACGGCGCGAATGAGTCAAATGAAAATGTTGCGCGCTTCGATGCGCGCGAGGAAAAGCCATGAACGATCTCACCCGCGAACTGCTCGCCGCCGATCCCGATCCCACCGAAACCCGCGAATGGATCGAATCCATCGAGGCGGTGATCAACGCCGAGGGCACCGACCGCGCGCATCAGTTGCTGGAAAAGCTGGTGGACGAGACGCGGCGCGCCGGCGGGCATCTGCCGTTCGATCCGACCACCGAATACATCAACACCATTCCGCCGCACCTGGAAGCGAAATCGCCCGGCGACGCGGCGATGGAGTGGCGCATCCGCAGCTTGATCCGCTGGAACGCGATGGCGATGGTGGTGCGCGCCAACCGCAGGCCCGGCGAACTCGGCGGCCACATCGCGAGCTTCGCATCCAGCGCGACCTTGTACGACGTCGGCTTCAACCATTTCTGGCGCGCGCCGAACGAAGAACATCCCGGCGACCTGATTTTCTATCAGGGCCATTCCAGCCCCGGCATCTACGCGCGTTCGTATCTGGAAGGACGTTTGTCCGAAGACCAACTGGACCATTTCCGCATGGAAGTGGGCGGCAAGGGCCTGTCGTCGTATCCGCATCCGTGGCTGATGCCTGATTACTGGCAGACGCCGACGGTGTCGATGGGACTCGGGCCGATCCAGGCGATCTACCAGGCGCAGTTCCTGAAATATCTGGAAAGCCGCGGCCTGATGCCGAAATCCGACCGCAAGGTCTGGTGCTTCATCGGCGACGGCGAAACCGACGAGCCGGAAACCCTGGGCGCGATCTCGCTGGCCGGTCGCGAGAAGCTCGACAACCTGATCTTCGTGATCAACTGCAACCTGCAGCGGCTGGACGGCCCGGTGCGCGGCAACGGCAAGATCATCCAGGAACTGGAAGGCGTGTTCCGCGGCGCCGAGTGGAACGTCCTGAAATTGATCTGGGGTTCGTACTGGGATCCGCTGCTGGCGCGCGACACCAAGGGCGTGCTGCGCAAACTGATGATGGAAACGCTGGATGGGGAATACCAGGCCTGCAAGGCGTTCGGTGGCGCTTACACGCGCGAACATTTCTTCGGCAAATATCCGGAGACAGCGGCGATGGTGGCGTCATTGTCGGACGACGACGTATGGCGCCTGAATCGCGGCGGCCACGATCCGCACAAGGTCTACGCGGCGTATCACGCGGCGGTGAACACGCAAGGCATGCCGACCGTGATCCTGGCGAAGACCGTCAAGGGTTACGGCATGGGCGCGGCCGGCGAGTCGCAGAACATCACGCACCAGCAGAAGAAGATGCACGAGGAGGCGATCATCGCCTTCCGCGATCGTTTCAACATTCCCGTTGCGGACGAGAAGTTGAAGGGCGAGGAAATCGATTCGGTGCCGTATTTCCATCCGGGCAAGGATTCGCCGGAAGTGGAATACATCCACGAACGCCGCAAGGCGCTCGGCGGCTACCTGCCGCAACGCCGGCGCAAGGCATCGCAACCATTGCCGGCGCCGGATCTGAAAGCTTTCGAGCAGATCACCAAGGGCACCGGCGATCGCGAGATCTCCACCACGATGGCGCTGGTGCGCGGCATGAACCTGCTGCTGCGCGACAAGCAGATCGGTCCGCGCGTGGTGCCGATCGTCGCCGACGAAGCGCGCACCTTCGGCATGGAAGGCATGTTCCGGCAGATCGGCATCTACGCGCCGTTCGGGCAGAAGTACAAACCGCAGGATTCGGATCAACTGCTGTATTACCGCGAAGACACGAAAGGTCAGGTTTTGCAGGAGGGCATCAGCGAGGCCGGCGGCGTCTCGGCGTGGATCGCGGGTGCCACCAGCTACTCGGTTTCCGACCTGCCGATGTGTCCGTTCTTCATCTACTACTCGATGTTCGGCTTCCAGCGCGTCGGCGATCTGGCCTGGGCCGCGGGCGATTCGCGCGCACGCGGGTTCCTGATCGGCGGCACGTCGGGCCGCACGACGTTGAACGGCGAAGGCCTGCAACACGAGGACGGTTCATCGCACCTGTTCGCTGGCGCGATCCCGAATTGCCGCGCGTACGATCCGACGTTCTCCTACGAAGTCGCGGTGATCCTGCAGGACGGCGTGCGCCGCATGCTGCACGACCAGGAGGACGTCTATTACTACGTCACGGTGATGAACGAGAACTACGCGCATCCGGACATGCCGGAAGGTTGCGCGGACGGCATCGTGCGCGGCATGTACCTCTTCCGCGATGCCGACCACCCGATGCCGCCGGGTTCGCCGACCGCGGAAGCCAAGTCCGACAAGCGCGGCGATTCGAACGTGCCGGAAACCGACGGTCCGCCGCCGCGCGAGACGAAGGCCGGCGCGAAGGCGGTGGTGAGCAAGAAGAGCCGGGACTCGGGACCCGGGACTCGGGCCTCGAAAGCGAAAAGCAAAAAGCTGCGCGTGCAGTTGCTGGGCTCGGGCACCATCCTGCGCGAAGCGATCGCAGCGGCGGAACTGCTTGAGAAAGAATTCGGCGTGGCGGCGGACATCTGGTCGTGCCCGAGTTTCAGCGAACTGCGTCGCGACGGTTTCGATTGCGAACGCTGGAACCGCCTGCACCTGGATTCCAAGGACCAGCGTGTGCCGTATGTCACGCAGTGTCTGGCGGACCGCGAAGGCCCGGCCGTTGCCGCCACCGATTACGTGCGCGAATACGCCGACCAGATCCGCGCCTTCATGCCCCAGGGCAAGCGCTACGTCGTGCTCGGCACCGACGGTTACGGCCGCAGCGACACGCGCGAACACCTGCGCGCGTTCTTCGAAGTCGACCGCCACTGGATCGCGCACGCCGCGCTTTGCGCGCTCGCCGACGATGGCGCGATCGAGCGCAAGGAAGTCGCACGCGCGCTGAAACTCTGGAAGCTGGATCCGGACAAGCCGAATCCCGTGACGGTCTAGAAAATCATTCCGCCATGGCGCGCTGGATCTCTTCCAGCGCGTGGCCGCGGGTCTCGATGCCGGCGCGCATCAGCATGAAACCGGCGATCGCCATCGGCACGGCGATCACGATTGCGGAAACGGTGAAGTTGCCGAACAGGCCGAGCACGCCCAGACCCGCGCCGAGGATGCCCCCGGCCTTGGAACTGGCGGCGATCACGCCGGAGCCGGTGCCGCGCAGGTGCACCGGATAGATTTCCGCCGAATAGGGAATCATCGTCGCGATCACGCCACTGATGCCGATCAACAGCGCCACGGTCGCCAGCACGGTTGCGGCGGTGTTGTGCACGTGCGCCATTTCGATCAGCAGAAAAGACAACAGCGCCAGCGTCGTCAGCGCGATGAACAGCACCAGTGTGCGGATGCTGCTCCAGCGCTGATACAGCCACACCACGGCCGCGATACCGGGGATCGCCAGGATCGCGGACTTCGCCATCAGGGTGCTGGCCGCATGCGCATCGAGTCCCAGCCGTTCCAGATTTCCCGGCAGCCACAACAGGAAACCGAAATTCGCCAGGCCCCAGGCGAGGCCGCACACCGCCAGCCCCGCGCTGATGCGCGCGTAACGGCCGCGCAGCAATTCGCGCACTTCCGCCACCGGATGCACGATTTCGAGGATGTGGGTGTCTTCCGACGGATCGTTTACGTCCGCCACCAGGTCATTTTTCGATCCCGCGAAGCGCATCAGCACCGCGCGCGCTTCGCGCTGCAGACCGTTGTTGGAAAGAAACCGCGGCGATTCGGGAATGTAGCGATTGAGGAACACGATCAACGCGCCCGTCGGCAGGTTCAGCAGCCACAGCGCACGCCAGGAAAACGTCGGTTCCAACAGCGTCGCCGCGCCGGATGCGGCGAGGTAACCGGCCGATGTGCCGATGCCGCCCAGCGCCACCAGCAGCCAGCCGCGATGCGCGGTCGGAATGGTCTCGGCCATCAGCGTGAATGCGATCGGCAGCATGCCACCGGCTGCCGCACCCATCAGAAAACACATCACCAGATTCCAGCCGAATGAGGGCATGGTGCCGCAGATCGCGGTGCCCATGAACATGATCGCCGAGAGCAGGATCGCCGCGCGCCGGCCGAACAGATCGGCGATGCGTCCCCACACCACCGAACCGACGGCGGTGCCGGTCAGCGCGGAAAGTGCGAGATAGCCGGCAGTGGATTGCGTGATCTCGTATTCGTGCACCATGCCGGGCATCACGAATGCAATCGAAGCGGGCTTCATGACGTCGACGGTCAGCGCGACCGCCAGCACGATCACCAGCTTCCAGTGTTCGCGATTGAGCGGTACGCCATCGGCGACGTGGAAATAGAGATGATTGCCCTGGCCGTGCAGATTCTGGTGCAGTTGCGCGATGTGCGGCATCAGGCCGTAGGCGGCCAGCAGCACGCCGCAGGGAATCAGGCCCATGCCGACCGACATCGGCGTGTCCATCGCCATGCCCGCGAGGTGGTAGTGCATGGGCGCGGCCATGACGTACATCGGCATGTGCAGGCACACGCCGATTGCGACCGCGAGGCAACCGAGCCAGAAGGCCAGCGGATGGTGGAAGGCGATGCCTTCGGTTTTCACAATCGCAAGTTCCGCGAAAACGCCCAATAGCGTAACAGCGCAGCACCCGGACTCGATTCAATGAACGTACGCTGAGGCCGGCTCGCGGGATTCACCCACCGTTGAATTGCGGCTGCGCAAGCTGGCAGAGGTTTTCAAAGGAGGAGTCGGCCATGCAAACACGGATTCTGGTTGTCGCGATCTCCGGCGCGCTGGTTCTCGGCGCAGGCAGCGCGGCATGGGCGCAGGACACTGATGCGCAGAGCACCCAGCAAACCACCACCACGACCACGACGACGACTTTCCCGAAACCCACCGGCGCGCTGAGCGAAGACGCGATCAAAGGCGATGTCGCGCAGGCGGGCTACAAGGAAGTGAAGGGGCTGGAGTTCAAGGACGGCGTCTGGCAAGCCAAGGCGCGCGGCGGCAACGATAAATGGGTGCGCATCAAGGTGGGACCGGTCAGCGGGAAGGTGTATCAGGCCGATGCGCCCTCCAAGCTCAACGAGGATGAAGTCAAGGCCAAGTTGACTGCGCAGGGGTTCCAGAACATCGGCCACGTGAAATTCGACGACGGCTTGTGGAGCGCGGACGCGAAGGACAGCAACGGCAAGGACGTCGATCTGCTGATCGATCCCAACGACGGCAGCGTGGTGGCGAAGTCGCAGGACTGAAAGTAAGGAACGCAGTTGGAGCGCGGCCACGGAAGGCCAGATCAGGGACGATGCCCGGCAGCGGCCATGGACGGCCGCTTCTTCTTTGTGGTTTATTTTTGCGAACGTCCCTGTTCGCGGTTCTCAGGTTAGGATTCGCAATCAAGGCGATTAAGCATTTAGCAGGGGAGCAAGGCAGCCATTCATGGCCGCACTCCTGAAGTAAAGCACGCTCCCGAAGCTAGGTTTACGGGTGTAGCACCAGCACGCGTGACAGTTTCGAGACGCCGCGCTCGTCAAAAGCTTCCACCGCGACGAAGTAGCGCACGCCGGTGTTGAGCGCGGTAAGCGTCAGTCGTGTCGACTGATCGGCGAAGCGCTGATAGGTTTCGTGCAACCGATCCGGCGCCAGCCCGAAGCGCACGTTGTAACCCACCGCGCCGGACACCGGCTTCCAGACGACTTCCGCATCGCGCGCGTCCTTCCTCCGCATTGCGGATACGAGTTCCGGTGCGGGTGGCGGCGGTCCCTCTTCATTGCCGAACACGCGCAGATCCGAGATCGCCAGATGCTGCGCGCCGACGTGCACGTGCACATAGCGCACGTATCGAACATGCGCGGGCCGATCTAGTTCGACGTAGGCATTGGAGTGATCCACGTTCGAATGCGACAGATCGGCGAGCGTGCTCCAGCGCTGGCCGTCGAGCGAGCCCTCGAGGCGAAACCGCGTGACGATGTCTGGCGCATCGCCGTATCGCCCGGATTGGTAATCGGCGTAGTCGACTTGCACCGCGCGCACCATGCGTGCGCCGCCGAGATCCAGCGTCAATGTCTGCCCGGGAGCATCGCTTGCGGCAACCCAGAACGTGCGCGGATTTTCGTCGACGGCATTCGAAGGCGGAAAATTCTTCAATTCCGAGGATGCGCTCGCGGCCTTGCGGAACGACAGCAGCATCCAGCCGGTGAAGGTGCTCTCACCGGGCTTGAGCTTGTGGTCGGGCATCCGCTGCGGAAAGTCGCCGAAGCGCGTGTCCACCCACATCTGCCCGTCCTCGTGGAAGCCGGCGGGGAACATGTCCACGCGCCGTTCGAATTTCCAGTTGACGCCCACCCACATCGTGCCGCTGTTCCACCAGTTGCCATATGCGTCCTGAAAGGTCGAGCCGTGACCCGCGCCGACCACGAAGCCGCCGGGCTTGTAGCCGACCGGGTTGTACGGCGCGTAGGTGAAAGGTCCGAGAGGTTTCGTGCCGACATACACGCCGGTGGCATAGACGTTGTACTCGGTGCCCGGCGCGGCGTACTGGAGGTAATAGCGCCCACTGTGCTTGTTCATCCACGCGCCTTCGATGTACGGCGCAACGCTGGTGTCGCTGTGATCCTCGCCGAAACGTTCCCAACCGTGCGCCATGGAATCGGCGCGCAGCAGCGCCCGCGGTTTGCCGACGAACTTCACCCGCTTGCCTTCGCCTTCGTTCTCGTGATCGAACGCGAGATCGAGTCGCGCGCCGTAGATCGGATAGACGTTGGACGAATTCCAATACAAATAGGTTTTTCCATCGTCGTCTTGGAAAAGGCCAGGATCCCAGGGACCCGGCGGCAGGTCGCCGGCTTTCATTTCGTATTCGTGCCCGGCCCAGACCGCGCCTGGCACTTCCGGCAGCAGACGCGTCCAGAAGTCCCAGTGGCCGTGCGCGGGATCGGTGGAATACAACAATGGCCGAGGTTCCATCGCCGATTGCATCAGGAACAGCTTGCCGTCCGCGACCAGCGTGGCCGGAGCGACCGGTCCGTCGAATGGCCACTTGTCGGGTTTCACGAACGACCAGTGCACTAGATCGTCCGAACGCCAGTACCCATCGGCCAGGGTGAGGAACAGATAGTACGTGCCTTTGTAACGCACGATCGCGGGGTCCGCGCCGGTGCGGTACGAGATGCCCTCGTTCATCTGCTCGTAGTTGTAGCGATAATCGATATCGAGCGGATTGATCCAGGTGCGGCCGGATGCCGCCATCGCCGGCGCCAGAACAGAGCCGAGCGTCAGCGCAAACGCGCCGCGCAAACAAGCACCTTCGATCCGTCTCCACATGCGATCAGCATGTGACGCCGACCGTGCCGTTGCAAGCACGGACGCGCGGTCAGATCTGGTCGCGCAGCGTGATCGTCGCCGCACGCGTGGCTGAGCCACGTTTCACCGTCAGCTCCACTTGCGTACCGGGTTCTTCATCACGCCATTGCCGGCGCAACTCGTAAAGCGGAATCGAAGCCGCCGGTTTCCCGTCCACCTGCGTGATCACGTCGCCCACCTCCAGGCGCGCCGACTGCGCTGGACCGTTCGCGGTCACGTCCATCACCTGCAGCCCGTCTTTCGCAGCATTGATCCACATGCCGGAGCGATCGAACGTGCCGACGTCCGCCACCGGTTCCGGCAGCGGCTTGAGATACATGATCTGGTGCGCGTAATCGAAGGTGACGACGAAGCGCTTCAGCACGCCGCCGCCGATGTTGCCCTGATACGACGCGTCCGCGAACGAACCCTTCTTCTGCGTGGACAACGACGTCACCACGCCCGGAATTTTCACCGGGCCGATCATCAGTTCCGCGCCGCGCGTGACGTAGCCGCGCGAGGCGCCGCCAACGCCCCAGCCTTCCACCGCTTCCACGCCCTTCGGATGCTTCGCCCGCAGATCGTGCGCCTGCACGAAAGGAGCGGTGAGTGTGATTTCGTCGCGCGCACCGGTGTCGATGTCGAATTGCGCAGGAATGCCTTCGAACGAGCCTTGCACCTCCGGCAGGTCTCCGTTGAAGACGAACTTGATCGGCGTGCCCGCATCCTTGGGATCGAAACGCTTCGGATTGATCAGCGTGATCGTGTGCGCCCCGTAATCGATGCGTGTGACGAAACGTTTGAACACCTCAAAACCGACCATGCCATGGATGTCCACGCCTTCCACGCCGTTCGGTTCGAAGTCGAGCACTCCGACCACCTGGTTCCTGAAAGTCGCGTCGCCGACTTTCAGCGCCTTGATCTTCGCCAGCCCGTAATCCTGCGCCTTGTTGCCGACACCGGTTCCGGGCATCGCGCCCTCGGTCTTGATGCCCAATGCTTTCGCGGTCGACGGCACCAGGATGTTGTGACCACCGGTGTCGAAGATGAAATTCATCGGCGCGCTGCCGTTGACGGACGCGTCGGCATAGATGTGATTGTTGTAGAGATGGATCGGAAACTGCGTCTGCGCGGCTCCGCCTTCGATCGAGAAGTCGTTGACGATGCCCTTGGGCGCGGCGTACACCGAAGCGGACTGTTCCGACAGGAATTGAGCGGCAGTGACGGTGACGGTCTGCAGGTACTTCGCGCCGAGTCCCGAATCCACGACGAGCTTGTACGGGATCTGCGCACCCTCGAGCGGCCGATAATCGGAAAGGAGTTCGGTCACGTCCTGAGAACCGTGGCGCTCGACCATCCGCATCAACAGGTGCGTTTTGGAATCGAACCACGCCTGAAACGGCTTGCCGCCCTTCGGCGTGAAAGTGAGTACGTCGTACGTTCTGCCGCCGGCCGTCTTTTGTCCTTCATCCTTGACCGTCGCTCCGCCGAAATCCGGTCGCCACCAGAGGTTGGCATTGCGATAGGCGGCGTTGATCGCGAGCGGCAGTGCGTCGCCGCCGCTTTCGATGTTCACGGTACCGGACGGATCCTGGTCCCAGGCCTGCTTGCCGTCATAACCGCTGGCGCCGCTGGCGGGTCCCAACGTGTAGTGGTCCACGTTGCGCCCATCGGAAAGATCGCTGATCGAAGTATCGGTGCCGGTGAGACCCTGGCCGGTGAGTCTGGCTTGGACCCTCAGTGTCGCCTTGCCGTTCCAGGCGTCGCCGCCTGTCGCCGCCTTGTTGGCACGCAGGATCGCGGCGGGGTCGGCCGCGAGCGTGGCACCCGTTACGAGACCCAACACAAGCCCCAGAGCGATTGTGGTGCGGGTTTTCATGGCAGACGTTCCGCGGCCGAAGACGGCACCAATCTATCCGCGTCGGGCGGATGCTTCACGTGCCGGTCGGCCTGGTGCGCACGTTTCACGCCGCGCCGATAGACCTGGTTGAAAACTGGAAACCGCCGCAAGGCAGCGGCTTCCAGAGCAGCGGCTTCGCGACTCAGAAATTGTGATCGTTGGCGTCCGGTTGCTTCTGCGACTGCTTGTTGTTGCCTTTCATCGGAGTCAGCGGGCCGACGGCGGCGGTGCCAGCGTTGCCCTTCAGGAAAATCGCGTCGTAGGGATTGTCACTGAGCTGAAATTGCCGGTAAGCGAGCGATCCGTCGGCCGCCGTTGCGCCGAACGCGGTCCAACTGTCGACAACCTGCCTGGGCGTGTCGCGCTGCGACGGACGATCGTTACTCGAGCCCACAAGCAGATGTTCGGCGCCATCGCCGACGCGGGATCCCGTCATGCTGGCCTTGACTTCGGCCCAGCGCATCTTGGCCCTATGCAGTGCGACCTCGTCGCCATAGGTCGGCTTTAACTGGTTCCAGATCTGGTCGGTTTGCGCGAATTCCGCATTGCTGAGCTGCGTGATCATCAAATCGCGGGCTTTGACGTAAAGCGGCGTATTGCGTTCGGCAGCCAGCACCATCCACGCCGCACCGCGCGCGCGATCCGCCGGCACGCCTTCGCCGCGGAAATACATCAATCCCAGATTGTATTCGGCGGGCTTGTACGCCCAGGAAGCCGCGACTTGGTACATGTCCACCGCGTGTGAATAGTCTTTGTCGTGGAACGCGAGTGAACCGAGTTCAAAGTAATACTGGCCTGGCCGGCCGTCGGCCACCGGCGAATTGAAGTTCGTGAGAGGCGGCAAGGCGTCCGCGCCCAGAGAGTTGTAGTCGGGTGCGTCAATCGTGTTGCCTCGGGATGAAATCGGTTTGGTGCCGTTTTGTGCGAAAACCGGCATGCAGATTGCGGTCAGACCCAGCAGCAGGGCCATTCGTCCGTTCGTCGTTTTCATATGCGCGCTCCTCTGCTCAGTCAAGTGAACCACTGTCGATAATGGAACCGACACTCGCCGGTTTGCCTCCGGTCTGAACCGGCGTCCGCGGCCTACAGTTGCCGTGCTTGCGGGTTTCATATCCGGTCGCGACAGCCATCCTTCGTGCACCACAACAACTGCTGTTTGGACTTTTGAACGTTGTTGTCGCTGCCGGTTTTTGATTTCAACGGCTTTGATGATCCCACGCTGATCGTTCCGCCCTGTTCGAGGTAGGCGGGGTCGATGCGCGCGATGGCATCCTGGATTTGGGATTTCATCGCCGGCGTCGCATCCGCCTTGTCCGGTAACTCGTGTCGCTCGTGCAGTTCCACCTTGCGCACCAACTCGCCCGTTGCCGTGGCATAGACGAAGACCTCGGCCTGATAGCCAACCGAACCGGGTGTATAGCTGCTGGACATGGTATTGAATGTGCCTGTCCAGTTGTGGAGGGACGGCGTCACGACCGGTTCGAACAGGATTGCCAGGTAATACGGCTCGGTCGCGGCGGGATCGGCCGGCACGGATTTGCCGGTGAATGCTGGGTCGTCCTTCGACACTGAATGCAGTGCAATCTGCCGCGCGCTCGCCCATTGCTCGAAATCGTTCTGCACCGTCGCGCACTGCACGCTCGAAAGCGCGGTCTTGCTCGTGCAGGCGAGATCGGCCTGGAAATTCGCCTGAGACTGCGCCCCGAACAACTGCAGGGAGGCGAGGTCGTCTTTCGATCTTGCTTGCGTCACGGGAAAACCGGCACTCGCCGGTGTGTCTCCAGCCTGGACGGGCGTCAGCGAGCCGACAGCGACCGTACCGGTCAGGTCACTGCGGAACCTGACATCGTACGGGTTGCCGCTCCGCTCGAATTGCTGGTAGACGATCGAACTGTCGGTGGCCTGAGACTTGAAAAAGTCCGCCGCTGAAGTGGCTTGGGGCGCGCCGACGCTGCCCATACCGGGGTCGCTGCCAGGCCGCGCTTGCGAAGAGACGCTCTCGCCCTGCTCGCTGACTAGCAGGTGCACCGCGCCATCGCCCACACGCGAGCCGGTCTTGTTCGCCTTCACTTGCGCCCAGCGCATCTTGGCGCGATGCAACGCGACCTCGTCGCCATAGGTCGGTTTCAATTCCTGCCAGATCGCGAATGCCCGATCGGCTTCGCTCTTGTCGAGCTTGCTCAGCATCAGGTCGCGGGCTTGCTCGGCCTTTTTGCTGTCGCCGCGTTCGGCGGCCAACGACATCCAAGCCGCGCCGCGTGGCTTGTCGGCCGGAACTCCCAGACCCTGAAAATAAATCAGACCGAGGTTGAACTCCGCCGGCTTGTATGCCCAGGACGCGGCGACCTTGTACATCTCGATCGCGTGCGCATAGTCATTCTTGTTGTAGGCGTTGACGCCGAGCTGGAAGTAATACTCGCCGGGCCGTCCATCCGCCTCCGGGGTGGCGTAGTTGCCGGTGGAAGGACCGGGTTGATCGATGGAGTCGTAAGAAGGCGGCGGACTGAAATTTCTCGAAATCGATCCCGGTGGATTGCCCGGCTGCTGCATGCCGCCCATCTGCTGGGCAGCGGCGCCGGCGCTGAAGGCGATCACGATGGCACCCAGCACGAAAAGGGAAGAGCCATTGACCATGACCGTTCTCCTTCTTCTTCGATAGTCGGTTATACGCTCGCGCAACCGGGCCCGCAATGACGTTCCGCACAATCGGAATCCGCCTACGCGAGCAGGCGAAACAAACCGATGGTGGCTCTTCCGCAAAGGCCGCAACATGCGTGGCAACAAGCGGGAGGGCGTGGCATGGCGGGTGGAATCGACAGTGCGGCCAGTTCGGGCCGCCGCTGGCTGGCGGCGATCACGCTGTTGCTCATCACGCACGGCGCCGCAGCGGGTGCGATATTCAAGTGCGTGGATGCGCACGGCGGCGTTTCGTTTCAGGGGGAACCCTGCGGGACCAATGCGCGGCAGACGGCGATGGAAGTTCACGAGCAACCCCTGATCGATCCCGATGCGCCGGCCGAAACAACGGATACGCCGTCCAAATCCCTGGTTCGGCATGCGCGCAAACGCAAATATTTCAGTGATCAAACACGCGCGGTTTCGCGTCGCTCGCACAAGGAAAAGGAACCGGTTTCCTACGAGTGCCGCGCCGCCGATGGCGAAGTGTTCTACCGGCATTCGAAGTGCCCGGCGTCGGTACCGGGCGATGGCATCGCGCGTTTCGGCGTGGATCAGCCGACGACTGGATCGCGTCGTGGACACAGCCGTTCGCGCGGCGGCGCGTGGAACAAAGTGTCAGTGAAAGCCGTGAAAATCTCGCGCGACGAAGCATGCCGCGCGATCAATGCGACGGCCGCAAGCAGGCGCGACGGCCACGCGCGCGACGAACAGGTGTCCGTATACGAACACAACCTGGGCCGCGATCCCTGCCATGGGTTTTGATGACGCAGCCCGGCCGGCAGTCAGGCTGCCATCGCCTCGCGTTTTGATCGCATCTTGCCAGGATTCCCTTTGCCCGTTCTCGCGCCGAGGTTCGGTGCGGATCGCGACACCTGCGCGGCTTCCTCGAGCAGCCATTCGCGGAACGCGACAAAACCGGCGTGTTCGCGCGAACGTTGTGGATAGACGAGGTAATGACCGTAGCGCGCCTTCAGTACTTGCGGGAACAACGCGACCAGCATTCCGGCCTCGATCAGCGGCTTCACCATGGTGGTGCGGCCGAGCGCGATGCCGATGCCTTCCACCGCAGCGCGCTGTCGCGTTTCGGAATCGCTGAAAGACGCGGCATAGCGTTTCGGCGGTTTGCCGCCGAAGGTCGCGAACCATTCCGGCCATGGATCTTCCGGGCACAGCAGCGGCCAATCGCCGAGCTGTTCCAGCTTCGGCGGCTTGCGGCCTTTCAACAAGGATGGACTCGCCACCGGCGTCAACCATTCGTCGAACAACGGCTCGGAAACCACGCCGGGCCACTGGCCGGGTCCGTAACGCAACGCGGCATCGAAGCGTCCGTCGGCGAAATCCACCAGTTCGATCGAGGAATCCAGGTTCAACTCCATTTCCGGATGCCGTTGCACGAAGCGCGGCAGACGCGGCAGCAGCCAGCTCGATCCCATCGACGGCGTGGCGGAAAGATTCAACACGTTGGATCGGCGGCTGCACAGCGGCCGCAGCGCCTGTTCGATCGCTTCGAGGTGCGGCGCCACGTTGTCGAGCAACATGCGGCCTTCCGCCGTCAGCGTCAGGCCGCGTGAGCCGCGCACGAACAGCGGGCAGCCGACGCGCTGTTCCAGTGTGCGCATCTGGTGACTGAGCGCGCTCACCGTGAGGTGCTGACGTTCGGCGGCGCGCGTGAGGTTTTGCACGCGGGCCACCGCGACGAAGTCCTGCAAGGCATTCAAGGGGGCTCTCGCCATTTCGAAATTTCTCAAGTCAGTTTGGAAAAATCATCGCTACCGCCGGCCACATGACCGCCATATCCTGCGCCTACAGGGTTCCATATGCAACATTGAGAAGGAAGCCATGTTGAACGAATTTGCAAGAATCGCCGGCGGGATGATGTTCCTGCAAGGCCACGTCATGAACCCAGAAACCGCACGCCTGCTGGCGCAGGCGGACCGGCCCGCGACGCGCAAGCCGCGTGGCCCGCGCGGCGGGCGGCGTTCGCGCACGATAGGCAAAAACGAGATCCGCACCTACGCGGTGCTGATCGCGCTGGCGGCGATCTGGGGCGGCTCGTTCCTGTTCCAGCGCGTGGCGGCGAAGGATTTCGGGCCGCTGCCGCTGGTGGAAGTGCGGCTCGCGCTGGGCGGCTTGATGCTGCTGCCGTTCCTGATCCGCGAACGCGCGCACTTCACGCTTTCGCGATGGCCGGCAATCGTGGCCGTGGGTGCGATCGCCACCACGTTGCCGTTCCTGCTGTTCGCTTGGGGCGCCGAACGCGCGCCTGCCGGCATCGGCGCGATCTCGAACAGCATGGCGGTGCCGTTCGCCGCGCTGGTGGCGTTCGCTTTGTTCGGTGAGCGCATCGGCATGGGCCGCGCGGTGGCGCTGTTTGCCGGGCTGGCAGGTGTCGCGGTGCTGGCCAGCGGGCACGTCGCCGGTTCCAACATCACCGCGGCGGTGGCGGCGGGCACCGTCGCCGCGTTGATGTACGGCTTTTCGACCAATCTGGTGAAGCACCATCTCTCCGATCTCCCGCCGGCGGCATTGGCTGCGGCCACGCTGCTGGCCGGCGCGCTGGAGCTGGCGCCTTTCACGGCATTCGAGTGGCCGAAGAATGCGATTCCCGTGCATTCGTGGGCGAGCGTGGCGGCATTGGGCGTGCTGTGCACAGGCTTGGCGTACGCGCTGTTCTACAAGTTGATCGGCAACATCGGCGCGACCCGCGCGGCGATGGTCACTTATCTGGTACCCGCGTTCGGCGTAGCGTGGGGCTGGCTGTTCCTCGGCGAACCGCTGACACCCAGCATGGCCGTAGGTGGCGCGTTGATTCTGGGCGGCATGATCTTCGGCCAGCGTGAGGCGCGGCAGACGGTGCATCGTCCGAAGCCGGTACAGATCACACGTCCGCAACCGTGCACGGATTGCGGTTGACGACCCGATTTCCGGCGAACGGAGGCAAAATGCAATCCCGTTTTCCATCAGCCGAAGAATACGAGGCCGAAAAGGCCCGCTATTCCGATTCGACGCGCGTCGACATTCGCGCGCATCAGGCCGGCATCACTAGGCAATACAAGAACGAGGTGTTGTCGAACATCAACGGCGATTGCCTGCGGCTGTCGGTGCTGGATGAGGCGTATCCGTGGCACTACCACGCCGACTCGGATGAACTTTTTCTGGTGGTCGAGGGAAAACTGCAAGTCCAGATCGCCGGCAAGGACACGGTGGAATTGACCGAGTGGCAGTATGTCGTGGTGCCGGCGGGCACGATTCACCGCACGCGCGCCATCGGGCGTACGGTGACGCTGACGTTCGAAAAGCAGGCCGCCAGAACGGTATTCGTCGAGCGGGCCGAAGCCGGCGATTAAACTCGCAGCGGTCCTCGTTGCGCGCGGCGGGTTACACTGTCGGTATGAATGCGCCGGCCAATCGCTTCCCGTTTGTCACGAGTGCAGCGCTGCTTGCGCTGTTCGCACTGGCAGCGTGTTCGCAGGGCGGCGACCAGTCCCCCGCTTCCGCCGCGGCGACTCCGCAGAATGCGCAAGCCGAACAAGCCGCCGAGAAGCTGAAGCTGTATCAGCAGATGCTCGACCGCCATCGCGACGATCTCGCCGCGCCCATCGGCGAAGACATCGTCAACCATTTCGCGGACACGCCCGCCGCGGCGGAAGTGCGCAAGACGTTGCCGGGCATCGAAGCCAAGGCCAAGGCGCAGGCCGAACACGATCGCCTCGCCGCGTTGTGGAGCTACCAGACCGGCATGCAATCCGGAGGCAAGCAGATCTCGGCGAGCATCACCAGCAGCAAGCCGGCGGGAGATGCGGCGGTGCAGATGATCCTGCGCCGGCATTCGAAATGGGGGCAGAGCGTGTACCTGTTCGGCAGCGGCCACGGCTTCGTCTGCAAGGGTCAATGTGATGTGCCGATGCGTTTCGACGGCAAGCCGCAGAAGTGGAAGGCCTACCTGCCCAAGACCGGCGAGCCCGCGCTGTTCATCAAGGACGACGCGCGTTTCATCAAGGCCATGACCAAAGCCAAGGTGATCGGGATGGACGTGGACAGTGCCGATCACGGCAAGGAAATGCTGACCTTCGAGGTCGGCGGTTACGATCCGGCCAAATTCCCGGAGTTGAAGTCGAAGTAGCCGCGCGGGCATTGAACCCGCGCACGCTTGCGCGCATGCTGCGCGTTCGTATCCATGGCGTTTCGGGGATTGCGTTATGGAAGAGAAGATCTGCGTCTTCGACGACGTCTACAACGAGACGTCCGCGCGCGCGCAAGCCGAGCACGAAAAGACCGCCGCTTTCGGCATGCTAGCGCGCATGAAATTGTGGGACCGGCCGAAAGAAACCGACATTGCATTGTCCTCGACCGAGAAACGGTACGAGCCGTTCTGGCTGGCCAAGGCCACCCGCCGCACGGCGTACAAGCGCAAGACGGTTTACAAGGTGCGTATCGAGCACGCACATGCGAACGCGGTGGAACTGCTCGGCCATAAATTGAATGTCGGGCCTTCGCGCGAACTCAGCCTGCAGGGCATCGAGGATTGCGAACGGGTCGTGAGCTTGTCGGAATATTTCGACGGCCTGCACCGGCAGGCGCCGGAAAAGATGCTGGCCGACTTCGCCGGAAATTTCACCTTCCGCGATCTCACCGACACCAACGAACCGCATTTCATCGCGCCGACCGTCACCGCCGCATCGGTATTGCAGCAGGTGAAGTCGAAGCTGAGCACGCCCATCGAAGCCGATCAGATCGAAAGCGACGAAATCGACATCCAGTCGCTGAACCTGATGTTCCGTCCGGTTTACGCGTTCCAGTTCACGTGGAAGGACAAGCAGGGCGTGATCGAGATCGACGGTCTCTCGGGCCGCGTCAACAAGGAAGGCAACATGCTTGGCAACGCGGTGCGCAAGCTCGGCTCGCGCGACGCGCTATTCGACCTGGGCGCGGATTTCGCCGGGCTGGTGCTGCCCGGCGGCACGATCGTGGTGAAGCTGATTGACAAATTGTCCAAATGAATGCGATCGTCCCTGATCGCTTCATGATGTGTCGTTGACCAAGATTTGACCCTGTCGCTCAGTCAAGACCAAAAGCGGCCATCCATGGCCGCACTTCTCATAAGAGCAAATTCTCCGCGGCGTCTCAGCCCTGCACTTCGTCGCAGCGGCGCTCGACCGTCGTGTACGTCTCGCTTTCCTGATGCGCCTTCTGCACTTGGTTGCCGATCACGCCGCCCGCGACCGCGCCCCCGGCTGTGGCCAAGGTCTTGCCCTTGCCTTTGCCGACCTGATGACCGAGCAATCCGCCTGCGACCGCACCGATCGCGGTACCGGCGATGCGGTGCTTGTCCTTGTGCGGCACCTTGTGTACCACTTGGACGTCACGGCACACCACTCGCGCGGCCGCAGGTGCGGGGTTGAAACCTGTGGCGGCGACGAGCACCAGCACCGCGCCGAGATATTGATGGATACGCATGATGCTGCTCCTGGCGGTGACCACTTTCGACCATGCTACGCACCGCAGCGGCTGTCAAACTCGCCCGGTTCCCGATTCAGCCCGCAGTCGGCTGGATCGGGGCGGTCTAGACAGCCTGTTCAGCTTTCCGCCGCGACACTAGCGCGGCAATGCGTATCGCAATCAACGAGGAGGGTTATTGAGATGAAAGGAACCATCACGCGCTTCAAGACGCACGCGCTCGCCGCCGCCGCCGGCGCCGCGCTGCTGTGTGCCGGCTCGCTCGCGATCAGCCCGCGCGCGTCGGCTGCGGCCGACTTGGAGTGCAAAATGAAATTCTCGATGAAGGGCTGGTCGGCGATCGTCAAGAAGGCCGAGGGCCACGGCGTCGTGACCTGCGCCAACGGCGAATCGATGCCGGTCCATCTGGAAGTGATCGGCGGCGGATTGACCGCGGGCAAGTGGCAGATCGATGACGGCACGGGCACCTTCACCGACGTGCATCACATCCGCGAAGTGCTGGGCTCCTACGCTCAGGGCGAAGCCAACGCCGCCGCGGGCAAGGCCGCGACCGCGCAGGTGCTGACCAAGGGCACGGTTTCGCTGGCGCTGGCCGGCGTGGGCCAGGGTGTCGACCTGGGACTGTCGGGCGCGAAGTTCACCATCACGCGCGCCGGGCGCACGCACGGCGAACACCAGCAGTAGTCGCGTTCTGGTCGATTGTTGTCCCGCCGCGGCGCGCAACGCGCCGCGGCTTTTTCATTGACCGGCCGATCCGAACGAGGAATCCGCGTCGCTGCGAGCGCGTCCGTGCTTGCGCTGCTTGGCCTGCAACATCTGCAGATCCGCCGCACGATAGGCTTGCTCCAGCGACTGTTCGCTGCTGCGCAGCGCGGTGCCGAGCGTGGCCTGCACGTTGACCGCACTCAAGGCGGTTTCGGCGCGTGCGCGTAGGTGTTCCATCTCTTCCGGGCCGACGCCGATCACCAGCACCGCGAATTCGTCGCCGCCGATGCGCGCGACCGCGTCGCCGTCGCGCACCGCGTGCGAAAGCGCGCGCGCCGCGCGCACCAGCAAGGCATCGCCGGCGTCGTGGCCGAGGCTGTCGTTGATCAGTTTCAAATCATCGAGATCGGCCATCAACACGCCCGCGCTCTGGCCGTAACGCTGGCAGCGCGCGTCTTCGGTTTTCAGCAGGCGCATCCAGCCGCGCCGGTTGTAGGTGCCGGTCAGCGGATCGGCCAGTGAATCCATTTCCGCGCGCTCCGCGCGGCGCATGGTTTCCGCGACTTCCAGCTCGCGTTCCATCAGCGTGCCGAGCAGCCGCGCGTGCAGGCGCACCTGCGGCAGATGACGTGCCAGCTCCGGTCCGCGCGGCGCCGGATCGAAACCGCACAAGGTGCCGAACAACTGCCCGTTGGAATATTGCACCGGCACGCCGATATAAGCGCGGATCGGCGCGTGCCGCAGCATCGGGGCGGTGCGATAGTGCGGTTCCGACAGCACGTCCTGCGCGGCTTGCGGACCGTCGCCGCGGACCATGCGCGCGCAGAGGCTGTCCGTCCACGGCAGGTGCGTGCCGGGACGCAAACCGTAATTGTCGTCGTCCACCGCGAGCAGCACGCAGTCCTTGCCCTGCACGCGCGTGAGCGCCCACAGCGCGAGACCGGTTTCGGCACGCAAGCGCGCGAGCACGGCGCGTGCGGCGTCCTCGAAGTTGTCGAAAGGCGGCAGCGAGGTCGCTACGCTGTCGGAGCCGAAGCTCGCGGTCGCGAAGTCGGTGCGTGTTGCGGCGGATTGTGTGTCGATCATTCGGATTCCCGTCCGTGGGCACGGCATCGGCAAGTTTGCCGGCCGGAAGATGAAGAAGGCCGCAAGAACCGCGGTTCTGGCGCATCAGCGCGATCCGCATTCTAGGCCGATTCATTTGCCGGGCATTCCGTACATTGATGTACGTTGTCTTGGGTGAAGGGCGGGATGCTAGCCTTGCCGCTTGCCAGGAAGGAACCTCGTCCCATGCAGGAGTGGTTGAAAAGCATCCATCTGCCCGATCTGCCCGAGCTGTCGGCGCACTACGCCTTGCAACTGGCCATCGCGGCGGTGCTGCTGGTGGTCGGCTTCTGGCTGATCGCCCGAGTGGCCAACCTGTTCGCTCGCGCCTTGCAGCGCGGACACACCGATCCGACCCTGATCGGATTTCTTCGCAACGCGGCCTACAGCGCCATGGCCGTGCTGCTGGTGGTCGGTGTGGTCACCTACGCGGGTTTTCCCAGCGCGTCGCTGGTCGCCGCGGTCGGCGCGGCGGGTCTGGCTATCGGTTTGGCGCTGCAAGGTTCGCTCTCCAATCTAGCCTGGGGCGTGTTGCTGATCGTGTTCCGGCCTTTCCGTGTCGGCGACTTCGTGCAGTTCGGCACGATCATGGGCACGGTCGAGCGCATCGACCTGATGCAGACCTATCTGGTGATGCCCGACAACCGCGAGGCGATCGTGCCCAATTCCAAGGTCGGATCGGATGCGATCATCAACTTCAACCGGCTGGGCAAGCGCCGTTTCGAGATCACGGTGGGCATCGGCTACCAGGACGACATCGGCCGCGCGATGCAGATCGTGCGCGAGGCGTTCGCCGCCGATCCGCGCATCCTCAAAACACCCGAGCCTGGCGTCTGGGTGAACGCGCTGAGCGCCAGTACTGTCGATCTGGTGATCCGCGCCTGGGCGCACGTCAGCGATCTATGGGAAGCGCAAACCACATTGACGCGCACGGTGAAGGAACGGTTCGATGCGGAAGGCATCAGCATGCCGTTCCCGCAGCACGAGGTGACGGTGAAGCAGATCATCGACGCGGCGCAAGGGCCCAGCAAACCTTGATGACGCGGCGGCGCGGATGCGCGACACTTGCTGAAGCGCTGGACAAATCCATCCGGGATTTGCCAGCGCACGCCGAATCCGGTTCACGCCCGGATTCGGCTTCGCAAATCAGCACTTGAAACAGGAGCGTGCTGATTTGCGGACGGCACATCCTTGTGCCGTTGTTTGCCACGAATCACGAATGGGACAGAGCATGGCCGACATAAGCGAAGCCACCGTTCCGGACATCGGTGATTTCACCGACGTGCCGGTGATCGAAGTGCTGGTGAAACCCGGCGACCGGGTCGAGAAGGATCAGGGGCTGGTCACCCTGGAGTCGGCCAAGGCCACCATGGAAGTGCCCGCGCCGTTCGCCGGCACCGTGCGCGAGGTCAAGGTCAAGGAGAACGACACCGTTTCGCAGGGCAGCGTAATCGCATTGATCGAAGCGGGCGACCAAAAAGGCGCGTCCAAACCTGCGGCGTCGGCGGAGAAGCCAACCGCGTCGATCACAGAAAGCGCACCGAAGAAATCTCCCCCTCCCGAAGGACCATCGAAGGCGCCCGCGGAAAAAGCGGAAGCAACGCCCGTTCCGAAAAGTGGAAAGCCCGAAGATCGCGACGAATCCGGCCCGCGCTCACCGCCGGTCCCGTTCGATGCGGATACGGTCGCACCGGACAAGGTGCCTTATGCCAGTCCTGCCGTGCGCGCTTTCGCGCGCGAGTTGGGCGTGGACTTGGCGCGCGTGCGCGGCAGCGCGCGCAACGGCCGCATCACCAAGGAAGACGTGCAGGCGTTCGTGAAGTCGGCGCTGGCCGGCGGTGCTGCATCGCAAGCGGTTGCCGCAGCCGGCGGCGGATTGAATCTGCTGCCGTGGCCGCAAGTCGATTTCGCCAAGTTCGGCGAAGTCGAGGAAAAGCCGCTCTCGCGCATCAAGAAACTCTCCGGCGCCAATCTCGCGCGCAACTGGGTGATGATCCCGCACGTCACCCAGCACGAGCTCGCCGACATCACCGAGATGGAAGCGTTCCGCAAGCAGCTCGGCGCGGAAAACAAGGAAACGAAAATCACGCCGCTGGTGTTTTTGATCAAGGCGGTCGTCGCGGCGCTGAAGCAGTATCCGCAATTCAACGCGTCGCTGGACGCGAGCGGCGAAAAACTGATCCTGAAAAAATATTTCCATATCGGGATCGCGGTGGACACGCCCGATGGCCTGGTCGTACCGGTAATCCGCGATTGCGATCGCAAGGGCTTGCTGGAACTCGCGATCGAACTGGGCGAGATTTCCAGGAAGGCGCGCGACAAGAAACTTTCGCCGGCCGACATGTCAGGCGGCTGTTTTTCGATCTCCTCGCTGGGCGGCATCGGCGGCACATCGTTCACGCCGATCATCAACGCGCCGGAAGTGGCCATCCTGGGTGTGTCGCGTTCGAGCACGCAGCCGGTGTGGAATGGCAACACATTCGAATCGCGGCTGATGTTGCCGCTCTCGTTGTCCTATGACCACCGCGTGATCGACGGCGCGGATGCCGCGCGCTTCGCGGCGTACCTCGCGCGCGTCTTGGGCGATCTGCGCCGCTTGTTGTTGTAAGCGAAAGCACGTGGCCGCGCCACTCGCCAATCAGTTGCAGGACACCAAGGCCGACACGCTGGAAACCCTGCGCGCGGGCGTGCAGCGCGCCAACCAGTTCCTCGACGTGCCGCTGATCAACAGCAGCGGCGTGAAGCTCACTGTCGGCGAATTGCTGGCCGCGATCCTGGTGTTGCTGATCGCGCTGCTGGCGTCATGGCTGCTGCGCGCGATCCTCAGCCGCTATGCACGCCGCCATCCGACCAACCAATCCGCGCTGTACACGCTTTCGCGGATCGTGCATTACATCCTGCTGATCACGGGCGTGCTGCTGGCACTGTCGGTCGCAGGCATTCCATTGTCGAAGTTCGCCCTGTTCGCCGGCGCGCTGGGCGTAGGCCTCGGTTTCGGCCTGCAGGCGATTTTTTCCAATTTCATTTCCGGACTGATCATCCTGTTCGATCGCAGTTTGAAGGTGGGCGATTTCGTGGAACTCGCCAATGGCGTGCACGGCGAGGTCCGCGACATCCACATCCGCGCCACCCGCGTCACCACCAACGACAACATCGACATCCTGGTGCCCAATTCGGAATTCGTCACGCACAACGTGGTGAACTGGACGCTACGCGAAGTCGCGCGGCGCCAGCGCATTCCTTTTCAGGTGGCGCAGAACACCGACAAGGAGCTGGTGAAGAAAGCCGCGCTGGAAGCCGCGGCATCCGTGCCGTTCACGCTGGCGCAGGACGGGCCTCGCCGGCCGCAGGTGTGGCTCACCGGCTTCGGCGATTTCACCCTGAACTTCGCGCTAGTGGTGTGGCTCAACGCGGACGCAGTGAAGCATCCGTCCAGCGTGGCCGCTGCGTACAACTGGGCGCTGCACAACGCCTTCCTGAAATACAACATCGAATTGCCGTTCCCGCAGCGCGATCTGCACGTGCGCTCGTGGTTCGGATTGTCCGGCGAGGATGCGCGGCGCGCGGTGACCGAAAGCCGCCACCCGTCGCGATCGTCCACGCCGTCCAAGCGGGAAGCCGAACCTGCGGTGGCGCACCACGAACGCGAACGGCTGGCCGAGAACGACGCCGCGCGCAACGTCGAACACCGCATCGAGGAAGACCGCGCACGTGCCGCCAAGCAAGGTTACCGGGAAGAGAACGCGACGCGCGCATCGGTGGACGAAAACACTACCGATGGAGACGCGATCGAAAGTGTGGTGGACGACGAAACCGGCCCGCGCTGAGATACAAGGATCCCGCATGCCCAAGATGATCGAATTGAAGGTTCCCGACATCGGCGATTTCTCCGACGTGCCGGTGATCGAAGTGCTGGTGAAAGTCGGCGACAAGGTTGAGAAGGATCAGAGTCTGGTCACGCTGGAATCGGCGAAGGCCACGATGGAAGTGCCGGCATCCGCCGCGGGCGTCATCAGGGAACTGCGCGTCAAGGAAGGCGACAACGTTTCGCAAGGAAGCGTGATCGCGGTGGTGCAACTAGAAGGCTCTGCGGGCGACAGCACGACGCAAGAAACAAGTTCTCCGAAGTCCGATGCTTCGCAACCCTCTCCCACCGGGAGAGGAGCAGGGGGTGAGGATACGAGCCTCGCGCAAGATTCCGACAGCGCAAGCAAAGCCGAACCCTCACCCGGCGCTGCGCGCCACCCTCTCCCGAAGGGAGAGGGAAAGAGTTCCGGCCGCAAACCCGATTTCGAATGCCAGGTCTGCGTGCTCGGCTCCGGCCCCGGCGGTTACACCGCGGCGTTCCGTGCCGCCGATCTCGGTTTGGACACGATTCTGATCGAACGCTACGACCGGCTCGGCGGCGTTTGCTTGAACGTCGGCTGCATTCCGTCGAAGGCGCTGTTGCACGCGGCCGATCTGATCAACGATGCGGAATTGATGGCGTCGCACGGCATCGTGTTCGGCAAGCCGAAGATCGAACTCGACAAGCTGCGCACATTCAAGGACAGCGTGGTGGCGAAGCTCACCGGCGGCCTCGCGGCGATGGCAAAGCAGCGCAAGGTGCGTGGCGTGCGCGGCACTGGTGCATTCATATTGCCGCATGAAATCGAAGTCGAAACCGGCGAAGGCAAGAAACTGGTGCGCTTCGAGCAGTGCATCATCGCCGCCGGTTCACAGGCGGTGAAACTGCCGGGCCTGCCGTGGGGCGATCCGCGCGTGATGGATTCCACCGACGCGCTGATGCTGGGAGAAATTCCGAGGAAACTGCTGGTGATCGGCGGCGGCATCATCGGCCTAGAAATGGCCTGCGTGTACGACGCGCTCGGTTCCGAGGTCACGGTGGTGGAACTGTTCGATCAACTTATGCCCGGCACCGATCCCGATCTGGTGCGGCCGCTGCAGCAGCGCATCGCCAAACGCTACGCCGGCATTTATCTCAAGACGAAAGTCGCTTCGGCGAAAACGCAGAAGAACGGCATCGAAGTTGTATTCGAAGGAGAGAACGCACCCAAGCCGCAACTGTTCGATCGCGTGCTGTGCGCGGTCGGCCGCGCACCGAACGGCAACAAGATCGCCGCGGACAAAGCCGGGGTGCAGGTGACGGAGCGCGGTTTTATTCCCGCCGACAAGCAACTGCGCACCAACGTGCCGCATATCTTCGCGATCGGCGACATCGTCGGCCCCCCGATGCTGGCGCACAAGGCGACACGTGAAGCCAAAGTCGCGGCGGAAGTCTGCGCCGGGCACAAGAGCGCGTTCGACGCGCGCGTGATTCCGAGCGTCGCCTACACCGATCCGGAAGTCGCCTGGGTCGGCGTCACCGAACGTGAGGCGAAGGACAAGAAGCTCGATGTCGGCGTGGCGAAATTCCCGTGGGCGGCGTCAGGCCGTGCGCTGGGCATAGATCGCAGCGAAGGCTTCACCAAGCTGATCTTCGACAAGCAGACACAACGCATAATCGGCGGCGGCATCGTCGGCGTGCACGCGGGCGATCTGGTTTCCGAAATCGCACTCGCGATCGAAATGGGCGCGGAAGCCGCCGACATCGGCCTCACCATCCATCCGCATCCGACGCTCTCCGAATCCGTCGGCATGGCAGCGGAAATATTCGAGGGAACGATCACGGATCTGTATCTGCCGAAGAAGAAATAGGCCGTGGATGCGATCCCGTCAAACGAAGCAGTTATTTATCGCATCGGTACAGGATGGCGAGTATTTTTTTGTTTGAGCGCAATTGGATTCGCTGCTCTTACCGGGGGAGTGCTATGGATAAACCATGTTCCTCCACATCATATCGAGTTAATGATGGATGCTGTTTATCTAGGACTAGACACAGTTTTCTTGTGGGGAGCACTCTATGCCTTGTGTGGTCGCCTAGAGCTAGGGCTTAACGAAATAAAATTGGTAAAGCCTCTTTGGTCACGCAAAATGGCCTACGAAGAAATCAAGGGACGACGCATCATCCACGGGAGCCGGGGCGCTTATTACCTACGCCTTATCTCTAAAAGTGGTGGTGGAATGACCATTGATATGCCCTTCCGAACAGATCAGCGCTTCCTGAATTGGGCCAATTCGTTGCCCGACCTTGATGAGCGCGGAGAACTCTGGCGCGGCTAAGAAGCAGGCCATAATGGCCGGGTTGATCAGTACGTAGCCCGGATGAAGGCGCGCGGCGCCGCAATCCGGGTTGATCAAAGCGTCCCGGATTCCGCTTCGCTGCATCCGGGCTACAGCTTCTGACTTCCGGCACTCCCGCGGGCTTCCGACGCGGGACTATGGTCGAGATTTTCGCAAGGAGGCCGCCATGAAAACACGATCCGTCGCAGCGTTTCTGCTGCTGGTCGTCGCGGGCGTCGCCGGTGCCGATACTCCAGCGACGGGGCCATTTGCCAATCTTAAATTCCGCAATCTCGGGCCTTCCGTGTCGGGCGGACGCGTGAGCGCGACGGTCGGCGTGCCCGGCAGGCCGGATGTCTATTACGTCGGCACCGCGGGCGCGGGTTTATGGAAGACCACCGACGATGGCGTCAAGTGGGACAACGTGTTCAAGCACGGCGACGCCGCGTCCATCGGCGCGGTTGCGCTGGCGCCGTCAAATCCGAAGAACATCTGGCTCGGCACGGGCGAAGCCAATCCGCGCAACGACGTCCTGCTCGGGCACGGCGTGTATTTCTCGCCGGACGACGGCAAGACCTGGCAGTTCAAGGGACTGGCCGATGCGGGGCTGATTTCCAACATCGTCGTCAGTCCGAACGATCCGAACACGGTATGGGTTGCGGTGCTCGGCAACCCGTGGAAGTCCAGCGCAACGCGCGGTGTGTTCATGACCACCGACGGCGGCAAAACCTGGAAGAAGACGCTGTACGTCAACGACACCACCGGCGCCAGCGACATCCAGATGGATCCGTCCAATCCGAACGTGCTGCTCGCGGGCATGTGGACCGAGCAACGCAAACCGTGGACGCAAGTGAACGGCAGCACCGAGGGCGGCATCTGGAAATCCACCGACGGCGGGCGCACCTGGAACAAGATCGCGGGCGGCTTGCCGGCGAACGATCCGACCGATCGCGTCAAGATCGGTTTCGCACCGTCCTCGCCGAACACCGTGTACGCCACGATGCCGACGCGGAAATGCATCCTCTGGGGCAGCACCGATGCGGGCGACAACTGGACCTGCATCAGCAACAACCACGAACTCGCGGTGCGGATGTTCTATTTCAGTTCGTTCGCTGTCGCGCCGGACAATCCGAAGACGCTGTATTTCAGTTCGTTCAACCTGATGAAATCGACCGACGGCGGCAAGACCGCCAAGGTGATCGATCGCAGCGTACACGTGGATCATCACTCGATCTGGATCGATCCAAAGAATCCCAAGCGACTGATCCAGGGCAACGACGGCGGTGCGTTCGAGAGCGTGGACGGCGGCAAGAGCTGGCGCTCCTTCAACAACATGCCGATCGAGGAGTTCTACACCGTCGCGATCTCCAACACCGTGCCATTCGGCGTGTGCGGCGGCATCCAGGACGACAACGCCGCGTGCGGACCTTCCAACAGCCTTGCCGGCGCGGGCATCTGGGGCGCGGACTGGTGGAATCCTTCCGGCGGCGACGGCACCTATGTGGTGCCCGCGCCGTCCGATCCGTCCATTGTCTACGCGGCTTCGCAGAACGGCTTTACCTCGCGCATAGACACGAAGGATTGGACGCGCAAGTTCATCCGTCCGGTGATGACGAGCATGGGCGACACGCCGATCTCCAAGCTCGACTATCGCTTCAACTGGTCCTCGCCGATCGCGGTGTCGCCGACCGACCCGAACACGCTCTATATCGGCGCGAACGTGGTGTTCAAATCCACCGACGGCGGCGCGAACTGGCAGCCGATCTCAAAAGATCTCACGCGCGACATCAAGGAGCACCAGCCGGTCGCCGGGGGGCCGGTATTTCACGACATCTCCAGTGCGGAGAACTCCGACACGATCCTGTCGATCTCGCTCGCGCCGACCGATCCCAACGTGATCTGGGTGGGCACCGACGATGGTCTGGTGTGGGTCAGCAAGGACGGCGGCGCCAACTGGACCAATGTTTCCGCCGGCTTGCCGCAGGCGGTGTCGCTGGGACGCATCTATCAGATCGGCGTATCGCCGTTCGATGCCGGCACCGCGTACCTCGCGGTGGATGGGCACATGCTGGGCGACGAACACCCCTACGTGCTGAAGACCAGCGACTACGGCGCGCACTGGCAGAGTATTTCGAATGGACTTCCAGACGGCTATGCGGCGGTTGTAGTGCGCGAGGATCCGAACCGGAAAGGCCTGCTCGCGCTCGGCACCATGCGCGGCTTGTATCTCTCATTCGACGACGGCGCGCATTGGCAGCCGATGACCGGCAATTTGCCGACGATGGCGGTGTGGGACGTCAAGTTCACCAAGTCGCCGCACGACATCGTGCTGGCCACGCATGGCTACGGCCTGTGGATTCTCGACAACATCGAGGCGCTGGAGCAATGGCAGCCGCGCATGGCCGACGATTCGTTCCATCTGTTCCCGAGCACGCAAGGCACCGAGTGGATCGAATTCGGCGGCCGCCACATCGGACCGCCGCCCGGCGAGTTCAAGACGCCCAATCCACCAAGCGGACCGACGATCGTTTATTCGCTGGCCAAAGCGATAAATGTGCCGAAGGGCTGCGTGGCGGAAGAGAACCAGGAGCAGAACAGCGACGAGACGGAGCAGCAGGGACCCGAAGCCCCGCCGAAAGGCGAAACGCAGCAGAAAGGCGCGAAGCCGCAAGGCACAAAGGAGAAGCCGCCGTTCGACAAGTGCAATCCCGTCGTCATTACCGTCACCGACAGCGCCGGCAAGCCGGTCGCGAGTTTCCACGCGTCGGGCAAAGCCGGCATCAACGTGGCTTCCTGGAACATGCGCTACACCGGCGTGGATTTGCCGAAGGAATTGCGCGCGGAAGAGCGGCCCGATGAAGACCACGGACCCAAGGGTCCGCTGGCCTTGCCGGGTTCGTATCAGGTGAAGATCGACGCGAACGGCCACAGCGCGAAGGAAACCGTGCAGGTAGCCGCCGATCCGCGCGTCAACACGCCGATGGAGGTGCAGCACGCGGCGTTCGATGCGGGCATGAAGCTGCGTGACGAGGCCGCCGCGGACGTGGCGATGATCGCGCGGACCTACGACATGATGCAGACGCTGGACAAGGTGCTGGATTCCACCGCGAATGCCGCAGCGGGCAGCGACAAGGCCAAGGTGCACGCCAGCGCGGAAAGTCTGAAGCAGCAGCTCGGCGATTTCTCCAGGGACTTCTGGAATCCGGAGATCCAGTACAAGGTGCCGGAAGACGATCTGCACCAGATCTCGCCTTGGGGCATGAGCTTCTTCGGCCTGTATCGCAGCATCTCGCGCATGGGCCCGAACCAGGCGCCGAACGCAAGCCAGCAGCAATACATCGCGCAACAGGAAGCGGGCTTGCAGCCGAAGCTCGATATCTTCAACGGATCCTTGCGCCAAGCCGTACTCGATTTCAACAAGCAGGCGAAATCGGCCGGCGTGCAGACGCTCGATCCGGGTGAGCCGGTGAAGATCGGCGATCCGAAACTGCTGGTCACGGAGGATTAGCGGGCGGGACGATCAGCGCAGGCCGGATTCATCCCGCGCTCACCGGCCGGCTGTTTCGCTGGCGAGCATGCGGCCGTTGCGCATCACGAGCTGGAATATCGAAAACCTCGCGCCGTTCCTGGCGGAGAATGTTGCGGGCGATACGCAAAGATCGCTGCGCGCCTTGTTGGAGCCGCTGCGATCGCCGGACGTGCTATGCCTGCAGGAAATCCGCGTCCGCCCGCAGGACACCGCGTTGATCGAACGGATGGAGCGCGCGCTCCCGGGTTATCGCTGCCACTGCTCCTTGAATCGCGATGCGCGCAACGCGAGTTATCGCGGCGGCCGGGCGTATGGCGTCGCGACGTGGACGCGCAAGGATCTTGATGCGCAAGCCTACACTCCGGAATGGGACCGCGAAGGCAGGGTAGTGATGACGCTGCTGCCGGCGTTGCGCTGGCTGGTCGTCAACGTGTACGCGGTCAACGGCACGGCCAAACCGTATTGGGATCATGAGCGCAATCGCTACATCGGCGACCGTCACGCGTTCAAGCGACGCTTCATCGAGAAGCTCGGCGACGAACTCGAGGCGCTGCAAGAACAAGGATTGCAACTGATCCTGATCGGCGACTGGAACGTCTCGCGTACGAAGATCGACACCTTTCCGCGGCTACGTACCGAAACGCCGCACGCGCTGGCGCGCAAGGAATTCAACGAATGCTTCATGCCGCGCCTGGATGTGGTCGATGCCTTTCGCGAGCTGCATCCGGACGCACGCGAATACACCTGGTTCAACAAACGCGCGCGCAGCGGACGTCTCGACGCCGCGCGCGTGGATTTCGCGCTGGTTTCAGAATCCTTGCGCGATCGCATCGCCGAAGCAGGCATCGCCGAACCGGGAGAGCTCCCGTCGAAAAGCGATCACGTGCCGCTGTGGATTGCGATTCGCCGCTAAACTCCGCGGCAGCCTTCGACGAGCACGCCCATGAACACGGTCTCCCCCGCGGCGCCCGCGTCCGCGCGAACTTCGCTTTTCGCCAACCGCGATTTCAGTCTGCTGTTCGGCGGCAGCTCGATTTCGGCCTTCGGCGACCAGTTCACGCTGGTCGCGTTGCCGTGGCTGGTGTTGAAACTCACCGACGATCCCGCCGCGCTCGGCATCGTGCTGGCGGTGATGGCGTTCCCGCGCGCGGCCTTCATGCTGGTCGGCGGCGCGGTGGTGGATCGCATGTCGCCGCGGCGCGTGCTGCTGGGCGGACGCGCGGTCAACGCCGCGTGCATCGTGATCCTCGCCGCGCTGGTGCTCACCGGCGCCATCCAGATGTGGATGGTGTATCTGCTGGCGCTCGGCATCGGCCTGTCCACCGCGTTCGTCTATCCCGCGGGTTCCGCGATCATGCCGCAACTGGTGCGCGCCGATCAGTTGCGCCAGGCGAACGCGCTGTTCATGGGCATGCGCCAGCTCAGCATGATCGGCGGCCCGGTGCTCGCCGGTTTCGTGATCGCGTTGGGCGCGCATCACCAGCCTTCCGCGCAGGCGGTGCCGGACGCGCGCGGGCTGGGGCTGGCGTTCTCCATCGACGCGGCGAGCTTCGTGTTCTCGCTGGTTTCGCTGGCGATGGTGCGCGTCCACGGCGATTTCCATCCGCCGAAAACCAAACTCGGCGTGTTCGCCAGCATCGCCGCCGGCGTGCGTTACGTCTGGGCGGATGTGCCGCTGCGCGCGTTCGTGATCTACGCGAGCTTCGTGTCGGTGTTCGTGGGCGGGCCGATCCAAGTCGGCCTGCCGGTGCTGGCGGACACGCGGCTCAATCTAGGCGCGGCATCGCTCGGGATTTTGATGACCGCGCAAGGCGTCGGCATGTTCGCGGGCAGCATCCTTTCCGGCGCCGGACAACGGGCGATGCGCGGACGTCTGGGTTTGATGGTGTTGTGCATCGACAGCATCGTCGGTCTGACGCTCGCCGCGCTGACGCTGGTGCACACCACGTATTTCGGCGCGGCGCTGCTGTTCTGCACCGGCCTGCTCGGCGGCATCGTGCAGATCGCGATCTTCACCTGGATCCAGCAGCGCGTCTCGCCGCAGATGATGGGCCGCACCATGAGCATCCTGATGTTCACCTTCATGGGACTG
>DATFCO010000320.1:0-4279 GCA_035253005.1 Rhodanobacteraceae bacterium | reverse complement strand
TGCTGCTGACTGCGCCGGGCCTGGGCGAGCACATTTCCGGCGCGATCCTCTACGACGAAACCATCCGCCAGTCCACGCGCGACGGCGTGCCGTTCACCAAGGTGATGCGCGAGGCCGGGATCATTCCGGGCATCAAGGTCGATCAGGGCGCGAAGCCGCTCGCCGGTTTCCCGGGCGAGCTGGTTACCGAAGGTCTGGATGGTCTGCGCGAGCGCCTGGCCGAGTACGTCAAGCTCGGCGCGGAATTCGCCAAATGGCGCGCGGTGATCACCATCGGCGAAGACATGCCGAGTTCCACCTGCATCGATTCCAATGCCCATGCATTGGCGCGCTACGCCGCGCTGTGTCAGGAAGCCGGCATCGTGCCGATGGTCGAGCCGGAAGTGCTGATGGACGGCGATCACGACATCGACACCTGCTACGACGTCACCGAAGCGACCCTGCGTTCGCTGTTCGCCTCGCTGTACGAACACAACGTGATGCTGGAAGGCACGATCCTGAAAGCCAGCATGGTCGTGTCGGGCAAGGATTGTCCCGAACAGGCCGATGTGGAAGAAGTCGCCGAATCCACCATCTTGTGCCTGAAGTCGACGGTTCCGGCGGTGCTGCCGGGCATCGTGTTCCTGTCCGGCGGGCAGAGCGACGAAGACGCCACCGCGCATTTGAACGCGATGAACCAGATGGGTCCGCATCCTTGGCCGCTGTCGTTCTCCTACGGCCGCGCGATGCAGTCCGCCGCGCTGGCGCTGTGGGCCAAGGACATGGCCGCCAACTTCGCCGCCGCGCAGAAGGTCGTGGTCGAGCGAGCGCGCGACAATGGCCTTGCGGCGCTGGGGCAGTGGAAGCAGGCGGCGTAAAAACCAATCGTCATTCCGGACGCCGCGTAGCGGCGATCCGGAATCTGCTCTGACTCACCTTCAAGAGCAGATTCCGGGTTCGCGCTCCGCGCGGCCCCGGAATGACGATCACTGTTTTATTTTGGCGCATCCGGCTGCACCTCCGGCGCGGCATTCTTGAACTCATCCAGTTCGCGGCAAGCCGCGTCGATGCGCGCGATGGTCGGATAGTTTTCCATCGGCACCGCGAAGCGGCGCGCGTTGTAGGTCTGCGGCACCAGGCAGCAATCCGCGATCGAAGGCGTATCGCCTTCGCAGAACACGCCGGTGCTGTGATTGCCGGCCAGCATCGATTCCAGCGCGTCGAAGCCGGTGCTGATCCAATGGCGCGACCAAGCCTGCCGCTGCGCTTCATCAACCCCGAACTCGCGCTCCAGATACTGCTGTACGCGCAGATTGCCGAGCGGATGGATGTCGCAGGCGATCATCTGCGCGATCGCGCGCACCCGCGCGCGGTCGCGCGCGGCGAGCGGCAGCAGCCGCGTGGTTTCCGGATAGGCATCGTCAAGATATTCGATGATCGCCAGCGACTGCCGGATCACGCGGTCGCCGTCCACCAGCACCGGGATCAATTGCTGCGGATTCACTTCGCGGAAAGCTTCCGCGTGCTGCTCATCGTGCACGAGGTGCACCGGCTTGATCGTGTATTCCAGACCCTTGAGGTTCAGCGCGATGCGCACGCGATAGGCCGCGCTGGAGCGCCAGTAGCTGTAGAGCGTCAGTTCGTTGGCCATGTGGAGTTCCGTTGCGTGAGTTCGTGCGCCAGCGGACAATCATCGGTTCACAACGGCTGCAAGGCAACCACATGACATTCCTGCGGATGAGCGATCTGGATTTGCGGAACAAGCGCGTGTTGATCCGCGAGGACCTCAATGTGCCGATCAAGGAAGGGGCGATCACTTCCACGCAGCGCCTGGAAGCCGCGTTGCCGACTTTGCGTGAGGCGCTCCACAAGGGCGCGGCGGTGATGGTGATGTCGCACCTCGGCCGGCCGAAGGAGGGCGTGTTTTCCGAAGCGGATTCGTTGCAGCCCGTCGCCGCATGGCTCTCGAACAAGCTCGGCAAGCCGGTGAAACTCGTGCGCGATTATCTGGATGGCGTGGAAGTTGCGCCCGGCGAGATCGTGTTGCTGGAAAACTGCCGCATGAATCCCGGCGAAGGCAAGGACGATGAAACGCTGGCGAAGAAATACGCCGCGCTCTGCGACGTGTTCGTGATGGATGCGTTCGGCACTGCGCATCGCGCGCAGGCCTCCACGCACGGCGTGGCGAAGTTCGCAAAAGTGGCGTGCGCGGGTCCGCTGCTCGCTGCGGAACTGGATGCATTGGATCGTGCCTTGAAAAATCCCAAGCGCCCGTTGCTGGCAATCGTCGCCGGTTCCAAGGTTTCCACCAAACTGGAGCTGCTGGAGAACCTGGTGGCGAGGGTCGATCAATTGATCGTCGGCGGCGGCATCGCCAACACCTTCATCGCCGCAAGCGGATTCAAGGTCGGCACCTCGTTGTGCGAGCCGGATCTGCTGGATGCTGCGCGCAAGGTCATGGCACGGGCCAAGGCGCGCGGTGCGGAAGTGCCGATCCCGGAAGACGTGGTGGTCGCGCCGGCGTTCGCCGCCGATGCGCCCGCGGCGATCAAGCGCATCGATCAGGTCGAAGACAACGAGATGATCCTGGACATCGGCCCGGAAACGGCTGCGCGCTACGCGCAGATGGTGAAAGCCGCGGGGACCGTGGTGTGGAACGGGCCGGTCGGCGTGTTCGAATTCGACGCTTTCGGCCACGGCACCGAAACGCTGGCGCGCGCGATCGCGGAATCGGATGCGTTTTCCATCGCGGGCGGCGGCGACACGCTGGCGGCCGTGGACAAGTACGGCGTCGAGAACGGCATCTCCTACATCTCCACCGGCGGCGGCGCTTTTCTGGAATTCCTGGAAGGCAAGACCTTGCCGGCGGTGGCGGTATTGGAAGAACGCGCGCGTTCGACCTGATTTCAACTGGATCTCAGGCGCCCCCGCAGAGCCCGTTACGGCTTATGTTGCGGCGCTTTTGCGTTTTCTTATGAAAACGTTTACATTCGGGCAACGTTGCAGGTCGGGCTCGGGGAAACGAGACAGTGGTGACGATCAAAGACGTCGCCCGGGAGGCTGGGGTGTCGGTGGCAACGGTGTCACGCGCGCTCAACGGCAGCGCCAATGTCACCGCACAGACGCGGCGGCGGATCGCGGGCGTGGCCGCGCGCCTGCGTTACGTGCCGCACGGCGCCGCGCGCAGCCTGGTCACCCGCCGCACGCAGACCATCGGCGCGCTGCTCCCTGATCTCTTCGGCGAATTCTTTTCCGAACTGATCCGCGGCATCGATCTCGCCGCGCGCGCGCGCGGGTTGCAGTTGCTGGTTTCGAGTTCTCACGGTGACGCCAGCGAAGCCGCCACGGCGTTGCGCGCGATGCAGGGCCGCGTGGACGGGCTGCTGATCATGTCGCCGCACGTGGATGCGCCCTTTCTGCGCGACCATTTGCCCGCCGCGTTGCCGGCGGTGCTGTTGAACACGTCGGTCGCCGATGCGCGCTACACCACGCTCAACATCGACAACTACGGCGGCGCACGGGCGATGACGCGGCATCTGCTCGATTGCGGCTATCGCGATATCGCCTTCATCACCGGACCTGCCGACAATTTCGACGCCGCGGAGCGCCTAAAGGGCTTTCGCGAAGCCAGCGCCGAATCCGCGCGCGCGCGGGTTCTTCCCGGCGATTTCTCCGAAGAATCCGGTCACCGCGCTGGTCGCGAGATCGCCGCGATGCGGCAACGGCCGCAGGCGGTGTTCGCCGCCAACGACATGATGGCGATCGGTTGTCTTCTCGCGTTGACCGAAACCGGTCTGCGCGTGCCCGAAGACGTCGCGCTCGCCGGATTCGACGACATTCCGATCGCGCGCTACGTCAATCCGCCGCTGACAACGGTGCGCGTGCGCATCGCCGATCTGGGACAAGGCGCGCTGGAACAACTCGTCGCGCGCATGGAAACGCCGGACGCACCGATGCACGCGCAGACGCTCGCTTGCGAAATCGTGCCGCGTGCGTCGTGCGTTCCCCTTTCAGGTTCTCGCAAACATCACCGGCCGAAGAGCCGGAAGCACAGTTCCTCGGGAGAGATCTCATGAGCAACAACATGAACCGCCGCCTGCGTTTGAGAAAGAAGCTGCTGGCCTCGATGATCGGTGCAGGCGTGGTGTCGATGGCCGCCTTGCCTGCGATCGGCTGGGCGCAGACCGCGAACGCGACCTTGCAGGGCAAGGCGCCGCCCAATGCGCAGGTCACGGCGCGCAACGTCGCGACCGGCTCCGTGCGCGTCACCACCGCCGGTTCCGACGGCGCTTATGCGCTG
>DATFCO010000319.1:0-16904 GCA_035253005.1 Rhodanobacteraceae bacterium | reverse complement strand
CCGCGCGACGGGATTTTGTTAGCATGGCGGGCGTTGGAGAAGGGAACCTCAACGACACAGGAGCGACAACATGTCCGTGACCAAGATCATCGAACTGAATGCATCTTCCACGACCGGCATCGAGGATGCGGTGAAGCAGGGCCTGAAGAAGGCGTCATCCACCGTCAAGAACATCCGCGGCGTGTGGATCAACGAGATCAAGGCCGCCACCAATGACGACGGCAGCATAAAAGAGTGGCGCGTCAATATGCGGATCAACTTCGTCGTCGACTGAATTCGATTCGCAAAGGGGAGCGCGGTGACTACACGCGAATGGACCATCGGCTGTCTGGAGGATGATCCGGATCAGGCCGCATTGCTGAAACTGTGGCTGGAAGCGGCGGGCTATCGCTGTGCGCTGTTCGCCAGCTCGGGGGAATTCCGCAAGCGTCTGGGCAGCGAAGCGGTCGATCTGCTGTTGCTGGACTGGAATTTGCCGGATGCGACCGGTCTCGAAGTGCTGGAGTGGATCCGCCATTCGCCCAACTCGGATCTGCCGGTGGTGTTCCTGACCGCGCGCGGCGAAGAAAGCGACGTGGTCGAAGGTTTGCAGGCCGGCGCCGACGATTACGTGGTGAAACCGCCGCGGCAAGCCGAATTGCTGGCACGCGTCCGCGCGGTGTTGCGGCGGCGCGGCGGCAGCGAAGGCGACGCGCAGGCTTCGCTCTCGCTGCCGCCGTACTCGGTGGACGCGCAGCGCCGCCGCATCAGCGTGGGAGCCGAAGAGATCGAACTGACCCAGCGCGAATTCGAACTGGCCTGCTATCTGTTCCGGCGGCAGGGCCGTATCGTCAGCCGCGACGCGTTGCTGGAAAACATCTGGAACCTCGGTCCGAACATCACCACGCGCACGGTCGATACGCACGTCAGCCGCCTGCGCAAGAAGCTGCATCTTTCCGGCGAACACGGTTGGCGATTGACGGCGATCTATCAGCACGGATATCGCTTGGAACCCGCTTGACCACACGACTGAGCACACAAGGATGTTGAATCAGGAAATCCTGGAAACACTGCGCGGGCTGCTGGAACGCGCGCGCCGCAACGGCGATCCCGAACCCGGCGCGATGAACGTCGCCACGGTGGGCGAGGACGGCAGGATTTCCGCGCGCATGGTGCTGCTGAAGCACGTGGACGAACGCGGGCTGACCTTTTTCACCGACTACCGCAGCGAAAAAGCCCGTGCGATCGCCGCGCACCCGCAGATCGCGCTGACCTTGCATTGGAAACATCTGAAACCCGCCGCACAAGTGCGCGTGGAAGGCGCGGCGGAAAAACTGGCTCCGGAAGAATCGGATGCCTACTTCGCCACCCGCCGGCGCCTCGCCCAGCTCGGCGCTTGGGCCAGCGACCAATCGCAAACGCTGGCCAGCCGCGAGTTGCTGGAAAGCCGGGTGGAGGAATGCGAACGCGAATTCGAAGGCCGCGAAGTGCCGCGGCCGCCGCATTGGGGCGGTTATCGCGTGGTCCCCGACGTGGTCGAGTTCTGGTACGCGCACGAGCATCGATTGAACGAGCGCATCCGCTGGGATCTGATCGACGGCGAGTGGCGAAAGCGGTTGCTGTATCCATGAGCCACGCACAGCCGGCAGCGCGCACGTTTTCCTCCGGCTTCACAGTGCACACGCCGGGGCGCGGTTTCACCGACGTGAGCGATCAACTGCGCGAAATCGTGGCGGCCAGCGGCATCCACGCCGGACTCGCACAGGTGTTCGTGCACCACACCAGTTGCTCGTTGCTGATCGGCGAGAACGCCGATCCGGAGGTGCAGCGCGATCTGGAACGCTTCTTCGCGCGCTTGGTGCCCGATGGCGATCCGCTGTTCCGCCACGACGCCGAAGGGCCGGACGACATGCCCGCGCACGTGCGCTCGATCCTCACCGGCGCCAGTGTTTCGGTGCCGGTGCACGGCGGCAAGCCGGCGCTCGGCACCTGGCAGGGCGTGTACCTGTGGGAGCACCGCAGCGCGCCGCACCAGCGCAAGCTGACGGTAACGGTGATCGGGCATTGAAAATGAACTACACGGATGCCGAAATCTCAGGCATGACAGTCAATGAGCGATTGTTCGCGCTTGGCCTGGACGAAGAATTCGAGCAGGCCTTTGCCTCCTTGGACCAAGCTCGCGTGAGCGCCGTTCTCCGCAAAGCGAAACTAGCCGAGCAACAGGCGGAAGAGACCGCTTCTGCACTGCTGAGCAACCTCGAATATTACGGATACTCAAAAGAAGGGCGATTACTGCACAAATGGAAAAATGGTAAGTGGCTCTGGTAGATGAGAGGCCCCACGCGCATCGTCTGCCTTACCGAGGAACCCACCGAAGTGCTCTACGCGCTCGGCGAGCAGGATCGCATCATCGGCATTTCAGGTTTCACCGTGCGTCCGCCGTGGGCGCGAAAGGAGAAGCCGAAGGTCTCCGCATTTACGAGCGCCAAGATCGGCGAAATCCTGAAACTTAAGCCCGATTTCGCGATCGGCTTTTCCGACATCCAGGCCGATATCGCGCGAGAGCTGATTTCGCACGGCATCGAGGTGTGGATCAGCAACCACCGCTCGGTAGAAGGAATCCTCGACTACATCCGTCGGCTCGGCGCGTTGGTCAACGCACGCGAAAAGGCCGAATCGTTTGCGAGCACGGCGGAAAGGCACATCGAAGACGTGCGGGCGAAAGCCGCGCGGTTGCCGCACCGGCCTCGCGTGTACTTCGAGGAGTGGGACGAGCCGATGATTTCCGGCATCCGCTGGGTGGCGGAGCTGATCCGCATCGCCGGCGGCGAGGACATTTTCCCCGAACTAGCCGACGAACCATTGGCGAAAAACCGCATCATCGCCGATGGCGACGAGGTGATCCGCCGCGCGCCGGACATCATCCTCGGATCATGGTGCGGCAAGAAATTCCGGCCGGAAAAAGTTGCCGCGCGTCCGGGCTGGGATGCTATCCCCGCCGTGCGGAATCATGAGCTACACGAAATCAAATCGCCGATCATCCTGCAACCCGGCCCCGCCGCGCTGTTCGACGGACTGGATGCGCTGCACGCGGCGATCGCAAAGTGTGCCGAATCCACGACCATTCAATCGACCACGTAGTCGCGGCTGAAACTCAGCCGGTGCGCGACATCGCCTTGCGGCGCGACGACGAGGTCGAAACGCAGCGTGTCGCTGCTGCTGATAGGGAAAGTGCCGAGATAATAGATCGCGCCGGCTTCCTTGACCTCGTGGAATTCCACCGGCACGCGCTGGCCCGAGAGATTCACGGCGCTGCCGCGCACCGTGCCGGCGACGGCGGCTCCGCCCTCGTCCGCGGCGGCGCGCTTGATCGTAATGTTGAGCAGACCCTCGTGGCTGGAACGCACCAGCCGCTGCGCGCGGGCGACTTCCGACGTCAGCATGTCGGTGGAAAGCGCGCTGTAGTACACGACATAGTTGCCGAAGCGCTCGCTCTGGCCGGCCGCGGCCGCACGTGGAATGCACAGCAGCAGCAACAGCAGCATGGCGATGAGCGCGGCGGTGATGAAGTGGTGGCGCAGGGAGGCTTGCATCGCGGCGATCCTCCGTGTTCGTTCGCGACGAAGATAATACTCCGGACTACAACGAGAGGCGGTGACCCAGATCCAGCAGCGGTCCGACGATCAGCGCCTGCAATATGAGGATGACCAGGATCGCCACCGCCGGCGACAAGTCCAGTCCGCCGGGTGCGGGCAACAAACGCCGCAACGGCCGCAGCGCGGGTTCCACCAAGCGGCCCAGCAACGGCACCAGAGGATGACGCGCATCCAGGCTGACGAAACTCAGCAGCGCCCACGCGAAGATCATCAGCAGATAAAGCCACGCAAGAAAATCCAGCAGATCGGCCAGACCCAGCAGCAGTAGGCCGGGCGCGGCCGCGCGCAAGCCGATCAGCAGGTACAGCAGCAGGTTCTTCACCACTTCGGCCAGCCAGGCCAGCAGCAGCGCGGCGACATTGATGCGGCGGAAGTTGGGGATCACGCGTTTCAGCGGCGTCAACACCGGATTGGTGGTGCGGTAGAGGAACTGGCAGATCGGGTTGTAGAAATCCGCGCGCACCGCTTCGGCCAGCAGCCGCAGCAGGAACAACAGCACGACCGCGCCGAAAGCGAACTGGATCAGCAGCGCGGCGGCGTTGACGAAGTAGGTGGACATGAAGAAGGGAGACGGGAAGAGAGAGACGGGAGACGAGTGGCGCGAAGCATAACAACGGGACGGACGCGGTGCCGGGATTTGCGTTTCCCTCGCCTTCCGTTTCCCGTCTGCCGTCGCGCGGCTTTCAATCCAACTCCGCCGACAATTCGCCGCCGCGCTGGGTGGCGGCTTTCATCGCCCGCGCCAACAGGTTGTGCAGATTCCCTTCCGCGAACACGCGCAGCGCCGCTTCGGTGGTACCGTGCGGCGAAGTCACCCGTGCACGCAGTTGTGCGGCGGTTTCATCGCTTTCGGTCAACATGCGTCCCGCACCGAGACAAGTCTGCATCGCCAGCGCGCGCGCGGTTTCGCGCGGCAGCCCGAGCGACACGGCCGCATCTTCCATCGCCTCGGTCAGCAGGAAGAAATACGCCGGCCCCGAGCCCGACAACGCGGTCACCACGTCCATCTGCGCTTCGTCTTCGATCCAGCGCACGATGCCCGCGGCACTGAAAATGCGTTCTGCGAATGCGCGCTGCGCCGCGCCGGCGCGTCCATTGGCGCACAGAGCCGCTGCGCCCGCGCCGATCAGCGCGGGCGTGTTGGGCATGCAGCGCACGATGGCGAGATGCGCATCCAGCCAGCGTTCCATTTGATCGATGCGGATGCCCGCTGCGATCGAGATCAGCAGCGGCCGCGAGGCACGCAGCGGCTCGGCCAGTTGCGCGCAGACCGTGCGCATCACCTGCGGCTTTACCGACAGCAAGACGCATTCCGCGCCGGCCACGGCATCGGCGTTATCGGGATAAGCGCGCACGCCGAATTCCCGCGCAAGCTGGTCACGCGCATCCGCGCGCGGCTCGGCCACCGAGATCGATGCGGCATCGGCACCGTGTTTGATCAGCGCGCCGATCAGACTGCGCGCCATATTGCCGCCGCCGATGAAGGCGATGGAGTGGTGAGTCGTGAGTTGTGAGTTGTGAGTTGTCATCAGCGCGTGCATACCTTAATTGATGCAAGCCTAGCCGCAGCGTTCGCGGATGCCTAGCTCCTCGCAAACAGGCTTCGTCTCACTACTCACCACTCACTACTCACGCTTTCTCGGCCCAAACAACGCCGTTCCCACGCGCACCATCGTCGCGCCTTGTTCGATCGCCATTTCGAAATCGTCGGACATGCCCATCGAGAGCGTGTCAACATGCGGATGCGCGCTGCGCAACGATCCGAATAGTTGGCGCAACCGCGCGAACGCGGCGCGGCGGGCATCGGCATCGGGCGAAGGCATCGGGATCGCCATCAAGCCGCGCAGCCGCAAGCGTGGCGCTTGCGCAATCTTTTCGGCCAGCGCGGGGACCTCGTCAGGCGCACAGCCGGACTTGCTGGACTCGCCGTCCACGTTGACTTCGATCAACACGTTCAGCGGCGGCAGCTCCGGCGGGCGGGCTCGATCCAGCAATGGAATCAATTTCTCGCGGTCCAGGCTCTGCAACCAGTCGAAATGTCGCGCGACATCGGCGCCCTTGTTGGATTGCAGCGGGCCGATCATGTGCCATTCTAGTGAAAGATCGGACAGCTCGCGCTGCTTGGTCAGCGCCTCCTGCACGTAGTTCTCCCCGAATTGCCGCTGGCCCGCGGCGGCCAGTTCGCGGACGGCCGAAGCGGGCTGCGACTTGGAAGCCGCGACCAGCGTCACATTCCGGCCCCGCGCGGCTACCCGGACGCGCGCGCGCAGTGCCCGCAAAACCTCGGCTCGATTCATGCAATAGACCCGTTTCGCAAGCAACGCGCGAGCGTATACTCGGCCCGGGGTCGAGTCCGAGGCGTTTTCGACGCGCCTTGAATGGCGCGTCGAGCCGAGGCTTCGGGTGAGCCATGGACGGCGATCGGAAAGCGCGCCATGGATGGCTGGTCTCGAGTGGCAACCAAGGGGAAGGTACACATGGACATCGCCGAACTGCTGGCCTTTTCGGTCAAGAATAAGGCCTCCGACTTGCACCTGTCCGCCGGGTTGCCGCCGATGATCCGCGTGGACGGCGACGTGCGCCGCATCAACATCCCGGCGCTGGACCACAAGCAGGTGCACACGCTGGTGTACGACATCATGTCGGACAAGCAGCGGCGCGACTACGAGGAATTCCTAGAAGTCGACTTTTCGTTCGAGATTCCGGGCCTGGCGCGCTTCCGCGTCAACGCCTTCAACCAGAACCGCGGCGCGGCGGCGGTTTTCCGCACGATTCCGGCCGAGGTGTGGACGCTGGAAGACCTCGGCGCGCCTAAAATCTTCAAGGAACTGATCGACCAGCCGCAGGGGCTGATCCTGGTGACCGGACCGACCGGCTCGGGCAAATCCACCACCTTGGCCGCAATGGTCGATCACGTCAACAAGAACGAATACGGCCACATCCTCACCATCGAGGACCCGATCGAATTCGTGCACACGGCGCAGAAGTGCCTGTTGAACCAGCGCGAAGTGCACCGAGATACGCACGGATTCAACGAAGCGTTGCGTTCGGCGCTGCGCGAAGATCCCGATTACATCCTGGTCGGCGAGATGCGCGACATCGAGACGATCCGTCTGGCGCTGACCGCCGCGGAAACGGGCCATCTGGTGTTCGCCACCTTGCACACTTCGAGCGCCGCGAAAACCATCGACCGCATCATCGACGTGTTCCCCGCCGGCGAGAAACCGATGGTGCGTTCGATGTTGTCCGAATCGTTGCGCGCGGTGATTTCGCAGACGCTGCTGAAGAAGGTCGGCGGCGGCCGCGTCGCCGCCCACGAGATCATGGTCGGCATTCCCGCGATCCGTAACCTGATCCGCGAGGACAAGGTCGCGCAGATGTATTCCTCCATCCAGACCGGCCAGCAGTACGGCATGCAGACGCTCGATCAATGCCTGCAGGACCTGGTGCGGCGCGGCCTGGTCACGCGCCAGGAAGCGATCGGGCGCGCGAAGAGCAAGGAGATATTCAAGTGACAGCAGCGCTCGCGGTCGTCCCTACGATGCGCCGTTTGTGCAGACGTTGGCTCGCTTCGGTTAACGCATTGAATTCGCTTGGCGGCTTCCGTTGCGAGTCGATCTACCGAAGTCAACGGGAGAGGCCCGACTCGTCGGGTTCATTTTCGATTTTCAACAAAATCAACCCTGCCCCGTTTCCTGCAATCCGGGCGATTTCCCTTACCTTGATTCTGGTTGCCGCTCCTGCTGCACAAGCAGCAATCCAGCAGAATCAGTCAGCAAGGCCTGATCGTTCGATTCCGACGAGCAGCTCCACAGCCGGAATGTTCCCGAGTGAACGCTATCTTGATCGCAAGTCAATGCAACCCATGGATGGGGAAGGCGGATCGGAGATGTATTACGGCCCTCCTTTCTATCAAGTTGCATATTCTCATTTTGGTCCGTGGCCTAGCATCAGCGTAGCGCTCCAAGAGTATTGGATCGCTTACCAAGAAGTTTGGAACATGCCGCAGTGCACCTACAGCACGACCTATTACCCGCCTGAACAAAACAACGGTTTCGTTGTTTGGGTCGATCTTGCGAATGGCTGCAGCGGTGATGGCTTTGTCGTATACGAAACAGCCTATCCCTACGATTCACGCAAGAACAATGGTTGCCAAAGCGGCTGTTCAGCTGCTGACCCCATTAATTTAGGGACTGGGAATGAATACGAAGATCAGCCAGATTATACGAATTCAAAATTCCTGAAATTCGATCGTTACTATAATAGCCATCCTTCTATAGCCCCATCACACCTCGGCGCGCAATGGCGGCACACGTTTGATCGGAGTCTTGAATATCTCGCGCTGCAAACCAACAATCTCGTCACTCTATATCGGCCCGATGGGCGTGAAGTACTCTTTCAGAAACAAAACGGAGTCTGGACTGCAGATGCGGATGAACACGACACCTTGGTTGAAAGTGATGACGGCCAAGGCAACATTATCGGCTGGACATATTTTGTCGCCGATGCGCAGGAGTTCGAGGACTACGATGCGAGTGGCTTACTCACATCGATCGAGGATTTGAGCGGACAAACGACTACGCTCAACTACAGCGATGTCAATACGCCGCCGTCTATCGCGCCGGTACCCGGATTGCTGATTCTGGTCACCGACCCAGAAGGGCGGCAGCTCCAGTTCGTTTACGACTCGAACAGCCGGATTACACAAATCACGTTGCCCGATGGCAATGCAATCGGTTACGGCTATGACGCGTCCAATAACCTCGCGCAGGTAACGTATCCCGACACCAAAATCCGCTATTACAAATACGACGAAAACGGACACATCGGCGCGACAGACCTGCCGAACGCGTTGACCGGCATCGTCGATGAAAACGGCAAACGCTTCGCTGATATTCACTACGATGATCAGGGTCGCGGCACATCCTCACAGCTTGGCGGCATCGCCGACCTCACCCAAGTTAGCTACGGCGCGGACGGTACTGCGACTGTTACTTATCCGCTCGGGGTTCAAACGACGCTCGGCTTTGCGGTTCCCTTGGGGCGTGTCCGCGTCAGTTCGGTGAGCCAACCTTGCGCCCCAAGCTGCAATCAAACCGCTGCCTCGCGCACTTACGACGGTAACGGCAATCCGCAAAGTACCACGGATTTCAAAGGCACGGCTACAGGGTATACATACGACGCCCGTGGCCTCGAAACCCAGAGCATCGAGGCGCAGGGCAAGCCGGAACAGCGCACGACCAATACCCAATGGAACGATGTACTGCGCAATCCGCTGGATCGCCAGGTACTGGACGCGAACAACAATCTGACCGCCAAGACGGACTGGACCTACAACTCGCGTGGCCAGGTCTTGGCGCGCTGCGAGGAAGACCCGACGGTTTCCGGCGCAACGAGCTACGTCTGCACCAACACCGGCATGCCGCCCGCCGGTGTGCGGCGCTGGACTTATACCTATTGCGACACGGTGGATGGCGGGCAATGCCCGCTGATCGGGTTGCTGTTGAGCGTGGATGGTCCGCGCACCGATGTTTCGGACGTCACGCAATACACCTATTACTCCACAACGGACGAATCCGGTTGCGGGACACCGGGTGGTGCCTGCCATCGTGCCGGCGACCTCGACAAAGTTACCGATGCGCTTGGCCATGTGACCGAAACGGTGGCTTACGACAAGAATGGCCGCGTCGCTCGCAGCAAGGATGCCAACGGTGTCCTGACCGACTTCACTTACACCCCGCGCGGCTGGCTTCACACCCGCACGGTGCGTGCCAATGCCGACGGTTCGCCCTCCTCACAGGACGCCACGACCACGATCGATTACTGGCCGGTCGGCACGGTCAAGCAAGTGACGCAACCCGATGGCGTCTATACCCATTATGACTACGATGACGCGCATCGGCTCACCCAGATCACCGATGCGCAGGGCAATTACATCAAATATACGCTGGATGCGGCCGGTAACCGCAAGGAAGAGGACACGTATGCGGTTGGCGGCTCCACGCCTACGCGCACGCTATCGCGGCACTTCAATACACTGGGCCAGCAGGATCAGGATATCGATGCCTATAGCAACATTACCCATTACCTATACGATCTCAACGGCAACCGCACGGATGCTACTGATCCCAACACCATTACCACCCATTCCAACTACGACGCGCTGAACCGTCTGTCGCAGACTATCCAGAACTACAACGGCGGCGACCCCGCGACGCAGAACACCACGACTGGCTACGGCTACGACAGCCACGACAATCTGACACAGGTCACCGATCCCAACACGCTGATCACGAACTACACCTACGATGGTCTCGACGATCTCGGTCAATTGCAGAGCCCGGATACCGGCACCACGCACTATACCTACGATGCCGCCGGCAACCGTATCACCCAGACCGATGCCAAGACCGTGCTCGTCACCTATGGCTATGACGCCCTGAACCGGCTCATATCGATCAGCTATCCGACCAGTACGCTCAACATCCACTACTACTACGACGAGCCCAACGGCACGACCGGCTGCGCCAGCTCGTACCCAATCGGCCGGCTGACCCGAATGACCGACAGCAGCGGCAGCACGGCCTATTGCTACGACCAGCGCGGCAACGTGATCAGCAAGGCCAGCATGATCGCCACCATCCCCGCCAATACGCGATACACCTTCGATCTGGCCGACCGGCTGATGGAAGTGGACTATCCGGGCAATGTTGCCGACATCGTCTACACCCGCGATGCGGACGGCAGGATCGCCTCGGTCAGCAACGGCAGCACACCCGTTGTCACGGCGATCAGTTATCTCCCCTTCGGTTCGGCCACGCAATACACCTACGCAGGCGGCCAGACGCTCGTCAAGAATTACGACGCCAACTACCGCGCCACCGACATCACCGGCAGCGCGATCAATCTGCACTTCCTGCTCGACAACATGGGCAACATCAGCAAGGAAGGCGATACGTCAGGTGTGCCCACGCCCAACGAGAGCTATCAGTACGATCCGCTCTATCGCTTGAAGGAAGTGGATAGCGCAACCGGCGCCCTGTGGCAGAAGTACAGCTACAGCAAGACCGGCGACCGCCTGAGCAAGAACACGGCAGGAATCACGCCGGTGGACGTGTATCACTACGCGACCGGCACCCACCATCTAAACAGCATCACCGGCGCAGATGCGTCGGCCAGATCCTTCGACGCCAACGGCAACACCACCGCACTCCAGGCCAACGGCTGGACCTACGGCCTCGGTTACAACAACGCCAACCGCCTGAGCCTGGTGCAGCAGAACGGCAGCACAATCATGCAGTATAAGCTCGATGGCAAGGGCCAGCGCGTGCGCAAGGTGCCGACAAGTGGTAGTCCAACCGAATACGTCTACGACGAAGCCGGCAAGCTGCTGTACGAATACGTCGGCCAAAACAACAACCGCAGCTACATCCGGGCCGACGACACCCTGATCGCCACAGTGGAGGCCGATTCATCTATCCACTACGTCTATACCGACCACCTCGGCACACCGCGAGCCGCAACCACAACAACCAGCAACACACCTATCTGGACCTGGCCGTGGACGCAGAATCCGTTTGGAGACAAGCCGGCGAGTGGGAGCGGGTTTGCACTCAATGTGCGATTCCAAGGACAGTATTTCGATACCGAAACGGATCTTGCGTACAATCTGAATCGTGATTATGAATTTGGAACTGGTAGGTATATTGAGAGCGACCCTATAGGAATAGCCGGCGATGTATCGACTTACGCATACGTTGGTTCAAAGCCGTATTTGCACACCGACTCGCTTGGAATGATAAGTGATGCGGGCGAAAAAGCCTGCAAATTAATTGAGGAGCATTACAACCCACCAAATGACGATTGTAAATGCCAAAAAAACATAATAGTTGATGAATGTAACTGCTTTAAAGCATATCAGAAGAGTTGGAAAACTCCCATTGCGGTATATGAACTGGAAGGTTGTATCCTAAAGGCTGAAAGAGCTAAAGCTGATTGCATGCTAAAAGCCGCTGGAACTTGTTGCCGCTGAAGCATCGAGCAATTCTTATGAAGAAAACAACAAACATTGTGATTGGAGTAGGAATCGGCTTTTTTACTGTATATTTATTTGGCTACGCTGGTGTACAAGTGTGGGGATGGTGGGGCTTGTGGCGATTCAATGATCATCTCTTTAGGGTTGTATATGATGTAATCCCATTTATATTTTTTAGCGTCGTTGTATTCGTTACATTTTTTCTCGTATCCTATCTGCCGAAGAGTATTTCACAAATATCAATGGTCGTTTCAACTTTGATGTATTCGATTATTGTGTTGTATGTAAGCGCCACTAGTTTTGGTCGCAATTTTGTGGTCTCGATCGAGTTTGTTAAAATACTTATAGTGGTCGCTATCGCTTTATTTGTAGACCGTGTGGCGCGAGTGGGGCGGGAGAAGCGCGACGAATCAGGCCACCCGCTCTGAAGTGAAATGAATGAACCCCCACCTTACCCTCTCGCTCGGCAAAGCCTGCGTGGCGGGTGCGGCGGTGGTGTTCGCGATCGGCGTACTGGAAGCCATCTTTCTTTCGATCGTCGGTTCGCGCACGTGGGATTTGGCGGGCGGGAGAACGGTATCGCTGAACTTCCTGAAGGGATTCGCCTTGTATGTCACGCCGGGCGAATACTGGTTGTTCATCGGCACGCTGGGGATTGCGGCCGTGCTGTTCCTGCTGGGCGTGCTGTGTTACGCCCGCGTGCGGCGCGCGGCGTCGGGTGTGACCGAAGTGCGGGACGAACAGGATTGAAGCGAGCAGAATTGAGGCGGGCAGAATTGAAACGGACGTTTGGGAACGACGCGAGGCGATAACCGCCGCGCGCGATGCCGCCAAGGCGGCAGAACCGATTACGAGGGCCGCGTGCGGCCGGGGGTGGTGTCATGAGCAGTGTGGATTTTTCCTCGTTCCTGAAACTGATGGTGCACAAGAAGGCGTCGGACCTGTTCATCACGGCCGGCGTTGCGCCTTCCATCAAGGTGCACGGCCGGATCGTGCCGATCACGCAGAGCGCACTGTCGCCGCAGGAAGCGCGCGACATGGTGCTGAACGTGATGACGCCCTCGCAGCGCGAGGAGTTCGAGAAGACGCACGAATGCCAGTTCGCGATCGGCGTGGCCGGCGTGGGCCGTTTCCGCGTCTCGTGCTTCTACCAGCGCAATTGCGTCGGCATGGTGCTGCGCCGGATCGAATCCAAGATCCCGACGATCGAGGAGCTGAACCTGCTGCCGATCGTCAAGCAGCTTGCGATGACCAAGCGCGGCATCGTGATCTTCGTCGGCGCCACCGGCGCGGGCAAGACCACGTCGCTTGCTTCGATCATCGGTTACCGCAACCAGAATTCCACCGGTCACATCATTTCGATCGAGGATCCGATCGAATACGTGCACAAGCACGAGGGCTGCATCATCACCCAGCGCGAGCTCGGCATCGACACCGATTCCTGGGAGAACGCGCTGAAGAACACGCTGCGCCAGGCGCCGGATGTGATCCTGATCGGCGAGGTGCGCACGCGCGAAACGATGGAATACGCGATCCACTTCTCCGAAACCGGACACTTGGTGCTGTGCACGCTGCACGCCAACAACGCCAACCAGGCGCTGGAGCGCATCATCCATTTCTTCCCCGAGGACGTGCGCGACCAGTTGTACATGGACCTGTCGATGAACCTGAAGGGCATCGTCGCGCAGCAGTTGATTCCGACGCCCGACGGCAAGGGCCGGCGCGTGGCGATGGAGGTGTTGCTGGGCACGCCGCTGGTGCAGGACTACATCCGCAAGGGCGAGATCCACAAGATCAAGGACGTGATGAAGGAATCCACCAACCTCGGCATGAAGACCTTTGACCAGAGCCTGTTCGATCTCTATCAGGCCGGCGAAATCTCCTACGAGGATGCGCTGCGACACGCCGACTCGTCCAACGAAGTGCGCCTGCGGATTAAGCTGGCGCAGGGCGGCGACGCGCACACGCTAAGCCAAGGTTTGGGCGACGTGGAAGTGGCGGAGACGGAGCAGGCCGGCAGGCGGTTCTGATTCCACATTGCCCTGTGTCGCGGCGCGATACAAGGAGACGTGTCATGCGTCTGGCGCTTTGCGTTTTCGCGTTGTCGTTGCTGATGATCTCCGCGGGCTCGATTGCTGCGTCCGCGGATGAAGCCGCGGTGCGCGCGGTGGCGCGACAACAGGCCGACGCCTGGAACCAGCACGATGCCGCGGCTTATTCCGCACTCTTCACGCCGGATTGCGACGTGATCAATATCAGCGGCTGGTGGTGGAAAAGCCGCGCCGAGATGCAGCAGAAACTGACGCGCGCGTTCTCCACGGTTTTCGCTCACAGCACCCTGAGCTTCACCGACGTGCAGGTGAAGTTCCTGAAACCGGATGTCGCGGTGGCGCACGCGAGTTGGAAGATGAGCGGCGCGCGGATGCCGCCGGGTATGCCGGCGCCGGATCAGGGCATCCAAACCTTGGTGATGACGCGCCATCACGGCAAGTGGCTAATCGCGGAGTTCCAGAACACGCTCAGCAAGCCCGAGCATCCGTTCCCGGCGGCCGCCGGGACGGCCGGCAGCCGCTGAACCAGTTCCTCAACGCGCGAGCAGCTCCGCCAGCACGGCCATCCGCACCGGCACGCCGTTGGCGACCTGATCGAGGATGCGCGATTGCGGGCCGTCGGCGACATCGCCGGCGATTTCCACATCGCGGTTGATCGGCCCGGGGTGCAGCACTTGCGCATCCGGTTTTGCCAGCGACAGCCGGCGCGCATCCAGTCCGTACTGCGCGAAGTAATCGCTGTCGGCCGGCAGCATTGCCGCAGCCATGCGCTCCTTCTGGATGCGCAGCATGATCACAACGTCCGCATCGTCAAGCGCGGCATCGAAATCCTCGCTGATCGCGCAGCCGGGAAATTCATCCGCATCTTCCGGCAGCAATGCGCGCGGCGCGCACAGGCGGATTTCGCGTGCGCCCAGCGCGGTGAAGGCGTGCACGTCAGAACGCGCCACGCGCGAATGGCGGATGTCTCCGCAGATCACGATGCGCAGATTTTCGAAATCGTGACGACGCTGACGGATCGTCAACGCATCCAGCAAACCCTGGGTCGGGTGCGCACGCGAACCATCGCCCGCGTTGATCACCGAAACCATACTGTTGGCGTGCTCGGCCAGCCAGTCGGGCATGCGGTTTTCGTTGTGGCGGACGATCAGCGCATCCAGCTTCATCGCCTCCAGTGTGTGCAGCGTATCCAGCAGGCTTTCGCCCTTCGCCGTGGAAGAGCGTGAAAGATCGAAATTGATCACGTCCGCGCCCAGCCTGCGCGCGGCGATTTCGAATGACGTGCGCGTGCGGGTGGAGTTTTCGAAAAACAGGTTCAGCACCGTGCGGCCGGAAAGCAGCTCGCGGTTTGAACCCTGTGCACGAAATTCTTCGGCGCGATCGAGCAGACGCTCGATCTCCGCGCGCGGCATGTTTTCCAGCGTCAGCAGATGGCGCATGCGCGGGATGATACCGGCGTCATTCGGCCGGCGCTTTCGCAGCTTCCCGCAACCACGTCTCCAGTATCACCGCCGCAGCCAGCGAGTCGATGTTCGCGGCGTCGCGCCGCCGCGCCTTGCCGGCCGCGCGCTGTTCTGCGAAGCGACGTGCCGCTTCTTGCGAGGTATGGCGTTCGTCTATCAGATGCACCGGCAAACCGGAGCGCTGCTCGAGTTTGCGACCGAAGGCGCGCGCGCAGCGCGCGACCGCCTGCTCGCCTCCGTCCAGCGTCAGCGGCAGGCCCACGATCAGCGCATCCGGCTTCCACTCGGCAAGTAGTGCGTCGACGCAATGCCAGTCCGGCTCGCCGCCTCTAGCAACCAGCGCCTGCAGCGGTTGTGCACTGGAGCTGATGCGGTTGCCCGTGGCAGCGCCGATGCGGCGCATGCCGAAATCGAATCCGATGACGCAACCGCTCATGGTGCGTCAGGCGTGACCCGCATAGTCCGAAAGCTTCGAGGGGTCGACACCCACCAGCGCCACCGCTGCATTCCAGCGATCTTCCAGCGCGGTTTCGAACAGAATGCGCTCGTCGGCTTCGACCGTCAGCCAGGCATTGTCGCGCAGTTCCTGCTCGAGCTGGCCCGCGCCCCAGCCGGCGTAACCCAGCGCGATCAGCGCGCGCCGGGGACCGTTGCCTTCCGCCATCGCGGCGAGGATATCGCGCGAGGTGGTGACCATCAGCGCGCCGCTGATCCGGAAAGAGGAGTCCCACTTGCGTTCGTCGGGCTGGTGCAGCACGAAACCGCGCTCGATCATGATCGGACCGCCGATCAGCACCTGCGTGCCGGCGACGTCCTCGCGTTCGCAGCGCATCTGCATCTGCGCCATCACCTCGCCGAGCTTGTATTCGGAGGCGCGGTTGACCACCAGCCCCATCGTGCCTTCCTCGCCGTGCTGGCAGACGAAGGTCACGCCGCGCGCGAAATTCGGATCGCCCAGGTTCGGCATCGCGATCAGGAAATGGCCGGTGAGGGACGAGGTGTTTGGCATAGTCTTATTCTAAGGGAGACGGGAGATAGTCTGCTTTCCGTCTCCCGTTTCCCTCTTCTCGTCTCCCGTCTAACGCGTCTGCAATTCATCTCCGCGCAGGAATTGCCAGGTACGGGTGATGTACAACTCGTCGATCTTGTCCTTGCCTTCGTCACGGCCGTGTGGAATCGGCGGGAACGGCGCGGCGAGGTGCACGATGCGAATCGCGGCATCGTCCAGCACTCTGCGGCCGGAACTCTGGATGATGTCGATGCTCTTCACGCGACCGTCGCGCGCCAAGCCCACCGTCAGTACCAATTGTCCGTGCAATTGCCTGCGGCGTGCTTCGTCCGGATAGTTGAGATTGCCGACGCGCTCGACGCGGTTGACCCAGGCCTTCATGTAAGCGGCATAGGCATATTCGCGCGTGTTGGCGGAAATGAATTTCTTGCGCGGGCGCTTGGCGTAGGCCTGTTCCTCGTTACGTACCTCTTGGGCCAGTCGCGCCATTTCCAGTTGCCGATCGATCGTGGCGGTCGATTGCCGCGGCTCGATCTGTGTCTGCTGACGGCGCTCGGGCGTGCTGGCGGCCTGCCGTTGCATCGCTGCGCTGGTAGAAAGGATGCGCGGCGCCTGCGCCTCGCTGGGCATTGGTGCGGCCGGTTGCAGCGGCATCGGAGCGATGCCTTGTGTGTCGGTGGGCAGCGGCCCGGAGAACTGCGCGCTGGGACG
>DATFCO010000318.1:0-8464 GCA_035253005.1 Rhodanobacteraceae bacterium | reverse complement strand
CAATCCGGTACTCTAACCAACTGAGCTACGTCCACCATAGAATCGAACTCGTCTTGCCGCCGCGCTCGTAGCTCAACCGGATAGAGCACCGGCCTTCTAAGCCGGCGGTTACAGGTTCGAGTCCTGTCGGGCGCGCCAATCTCGATCGCATCTGGTCGGGGCAGAGGGATTCGAACCCCCGACATCCAGCTCCCAAAGCTGGCGCTCTACCAGACTGAGCTATACCCCGGGCATAGCCGCGAAATACTAAAGTCGCGGCCTCGAGGCGTCAACGTCACACCCCCAGTGAGCGCGTCGCACCTAGTGCGGTGCGCTGCGATGGCCGATGTCCTGCACCGGAATGCGGATTTCGCCGGCGCGTGCTCGATCTCCGTGTGAATACAGCACCGGCAATTCCGGCGCCATTTCGCCTTGCGTGCGCGGGCCGCAGATGAACTCGGACAGCGCCTTCAGCGGGTGCGCGAAGGTATCGTCCACCGCCGTGCCTTCGTAACCGCAATGCGCCATGCAGTTGTCGCATTTTGGGTTGCGGCCGAAACCATAGGATTCCCAATCTGTTCCGTTCATCAGCTCGTCGAACGTGGCGGCGTGGCCTTCGTCCACCAGCAAATAGCACGGTTTCTGCCAGCCGAAAATGTTGTAGCAAGGCATCGACCACGGCGTGCACTGGTAGGTCTGGTTACCCGCGAGAAAATCCAGGAACAGTCCGGACTGGTTGAAGCGCCACTTGCTGCCGCGTTCCTTGCCGACTTCGAAAATGTTGCGGAAGAGCTGCTTGCTTTTCTCTCGCGGCAGGAAAGCGCTCTGGTCGGGTGCATGCTGGTAGCTGTACCCCGGCGATAACGTGATGCCCTCCACGCCCAGATCCATCACGAAATCGAAGAAATCCGCGACGCGTTTCGGATCCTCTCCCTCGAACAGCGTGCAGTTGATGGTGACGCGGAAGCCGCGCTCCAGTGCCAGTTTGATCGCCTCCACCGCCTTGTCGAACACGCCTTCGCGATCGACGGAGTGATCGTGGCGCTCGCGGTCGCCATCGAGGTGCACCGAGAAAGTAAGATACGGAGAGGGTTCGAAGAGATGCAGTTTCTGTTTCAGCAGGATCGCGTTGGTGCAGAGATACACGAACTTTTTGCGCGCGATGATGCCTTCGACGATCTGCACGATTTCTTTGTGGATCAGCGGCTCGCCACCCGGAAGCGAAACCATCGGCGCACCGCATTCATCCACCGCGTGCAATGCTTCTTCCACGCTCAGGCGGCGCTTCAAGGTTTCGCTGTCGTAGTCGATCTTGCCGCAACCGGGGCACGCCAGATTGCATTGGAACAGCGGCTCCAGCATCAGCGTCAGCGGATAGCGCTTCTCGCCGCGCAGTTTCTTGCCCAGCACGTAGCGCGCGACCTTGTATTGCTGGATCAGCGGAATGCTCATGCTTTTCGATCCTCCTTGATTCGTGCCGCCGGCAATTCGTCCATGAACTCGCCACGCAAACGTTGCCACTCCAGACGCAGCCACGGCGTGAAGCGTTCGGGACGCTCCGCGATTTCGCGGTCGAGTCCTTCCGGCGCAATGAACCGCCAATCGGCGATCTCATTGCCGTTGACGCGCACCGGCGTATCGCTCGAACCCACATACACCCAGCACAGCTCGTGCTCGGCGCCCAGTTCTCCGTAATCAGCCTGATACCGGAACTTGTAGAGAAACTTCAAATCGCATTCGAGTCCCAGTTCCTCGCGCAAGCGCCGGCGTGTGGCGGTTTGCATGTCTTCGCCACGGCGCGGATGACTGCAACAACTGTTGGCCCAATAGCCCGGCCACAGCCGTTTGGATGCACTGCGCTGCTGCAACAGCAATTCGCCGCGCCCGTTGAATACGAACAGCGAAAACGCGCGATGCAGGATGCCATGCGCGTCATGGCACGCGGCCTTGCTGTCGTTGCCGATTTCGCGATCCCGCTCGTCCACCAGGATCAGTTGCTCGGCTTCCGAGGAAACCATCGCATCTTGCGCAGGTGCGTCAGCCAAGTTGCACCTCCATCGCCTGATAACCCGCGGCGCGCATCGCGCGCACTACGCGCTCGTTGCAATCCGGACACAACGCGATCACCGAACCGCCGCCGCCGCCGCCGGTGAGCTTGGCGCCCAGCGCGCCGTTGTCGCGCGCGACCTGCAGCAGTTCTTCCACTTCCCAGCTCGAGACCTGCAGCGCGTTCAACTGGCCCTGGCAGATATTCATCAGTTCGCCGAGTTGCGGCAGATCGTTTGCCGCCAACGCCTTGACCGCGTGCAAGGTCAACGCATCGATCTCGTCGAAGATGCGCTCGTACAGTGCGCGATTGCGCTGCCACGCTTCGCGCACGCGCGCGACCATCTTCGCGGTCAGGCTTTCCGTGCCGGAAAGGCCGATCACCAGCGGCAGCGGTTGCTCCAGATTCAAGGGTTCCACCACTGGCGGTTCGCCGCGACGATAGAGGATCGGTGTCCCGAAGGTCGCGACCGTGTTGTCGATGCCGCTGGGCGTGCCGTGCGCGATCTTCTCGCATTCGTACGCCAGCGCGCAGATCTGCCGGTCCGAAAGATTCAGTTTGCAATGGCGGTCCAGCGCGCGGATCACCGCCACCGCCAGCGCCGCGGAACCGCCCAGGCCCATCGCGCGCGGCACGCTCGGGAAGACCTGGATGCGCATCCTGCGGTCGGCGATATCCAGTTTCTTCAGCAGCATCGTCAGCGATTGCGCGAACGAACCCGGATGCGCGACGTGCTGGTGCAGATGTTGTTCGATGCCCCAGCGCGGGATCGCCAGCGTGATGCCTTCGTCCGCATCTTCCACGCGCGCGCGGATCGCCAACGGCACGGGTGCGGCGATGGCGTGGCGCCCATACACCACCGCGTGCTCGCCCAACAGGATTACCTTGCCGTGGCCGGCTGCGTCTTCTTCTGAAACCTGCGCGGGTGCGGGCGCGGGCGGCGCGGGCTGGCCGCGCAATTCGGCTATGATCTGCCGCGCCTTCCAGATCTTGATCTCGCCGTCTTCCAGCAGACGCTCGACCACGCGATCGAAGATATCCGGCGGCGCTTCCGCCGCGGTCGCCACGCTGCGCGCGTGCAGGCTCATGTGACCTTGCTGGATGCCGTCGGTCACCAGCGCGCGCAACGCGGAGAAGTTCTGCGCCAGGCCCACCGCGCCCATCACTTCGGCCAGTTCGCGCGCGCTCTTGATTCCCAGCAGGCGATGATTGATCGGAACGGTGGGATTGGATTGCAGCGGACCGCCGACCGTGCCGACCTTCATCGGGATTTCGATGCTGCCGACCAGATCGCCGTTTTCGTTCTTGTACCAGCGCGTCAGTGAGGTATAACCCTTGCCACGCGCGGCATACGCATGTGCCGCGGCTTCCAGCGCGCGCCAGTCGTTGCCGGTGGCGAGCGCCACCGCATCCACGCCGTTCATCACGCCCTTGTTGTGCGTGGCGGCGCGATACGGATCAACGATCGCCAAGTCGTTGGCGAGGATGATGCCGTCGCGCACCTGTTCGCCGTCGTGGCGCTTGCCGTGCAGCAATCGCACGGGAATCGTGCAGGTCGCGCGCACCAGCGCGCGGTCGGTGAGATTGGAAAGAATCCGCAGGAACACCTTGCCGCCGGTGATCGCCTCGACCAGCGGCGCCACGCCTTCGCACATAGTGTTGACGAGATTGGCGCCCATCGCATCGCAGGTGTCCACCAGCAGATGCAGCACCACCATGTCGCGGCCGCCGTCGGGCGATGCATGGATTATCACCTCGATGTCCTCGGCGCCGCCGCCGCGCGCGACCATGTTCGGATGCAGGCTGTTGGCGAGATTGATGATCTCGTCCTTGCGGCGCAAGAGCGCGGCTTGCGCCTTGCTCGCGTGCGCGACATCCACCACTTGCACCTGCCCGATCAGAATCGGCCGAGTGCTTTCCGCACGGAAACCGCCGGCCGCACGCACCAGCTTCGCCGCCGAACTCAGCGCCGCCACGATCGAAGGTTCCTCGACCACCAGCGGCACCAGGTATTCCTTGTCGTTGATCAGGAAATTGAGGCCCAAGCCGACGGGCAAGCCCATCACGCCGATCACGTTCTCGATCATCTTGTCGGCGCATTCGACGCTCAGCGTGTGCCGCCCGCTCAACAGCGCGCCGCAATCCTCACGCGACAGCAACTTGCGTTCGCGCAGCCATTGCAGCCGTTCGGGCACCGAAAGCTTGTAGAAGCCGGGCATGCGCGAACGCGCAGGCGCCGGCGCAACGGGCTGGGCTCGCTCTTCCAGAATCGGTTCTTCCATGAGATGTTGCTCCTGTACCGGTTCAACACGTTGTGGCGACGTATCTTCCTGCATGCCTTCCTGCATGGTCCTTTGCTTCTCGTGCAGACTGGAATCGTTCGTGGCGTACCTGCAGACCGTGGTCTGAAGGTTTCAATGCGACTTCGTGGAACCCGGCGGATTTCAGCGAGCGGCGAAATTCATCCAACCGCTGCTGATCCGCCGACAGCGCGATGCCGATATCGCCGCCGGCGCCGCAAGGCTTGTAGACCACGCCATCGCGTTCGGCGATTGCGAGCAAGGCATCGTGTCCTTCGGTGAAAATGTTCAAGCCCGATGCGTTGCCGAACTCGCGCAGGCGGTTTGCATACGCCGCGATCGAATGCAGCACACCGGCCACGTCGTTCTTGCGAATCGCGGCCGCGGCGTTCTCTGCTTCCTGTGCGAGCCCGTGCATGTGCTCCGCATATGCTGTCGGTGCCTGCGCGCACCAGTCCGAAAGCCTGTGCAGTTGCGCGCCCGTATCAGCGATCTGGCCGGACCAGACGCAGCATCCGTGCAGCTCGGTCGGCCATTGCACGCGTTCGATCGACGGAGGACCATCGAGCAACCGGTAGATCGACAACCCACCGCTGCAACTGGCGGCCACGTCCACGCCGCTGCCGCCGCCCTGCCATTCGCGATGCAGCGCGATCAGGTCTTCGAGTTTCGGCGACTCTCGTTGCGCCCGGGCGCACAAGGCACCCGCAAGAGCGACGGCCAGCGCGGCGCTGGATCCCAAGCCGAGCTTCCGGCCATCGAATGCGAATTCACCGGTATCGATCGTTGCGTGAAACGGCGTCTGCTCGGAGCCGAAGGCTTCGATGATCCGCGCGACCAGGTTCAAACGTTTCTGCTGCGCCTGCCCGAGACCCTTCCAGCGCACGCGTCCGTTCGAATCGCAATCGAAATGCGCATTCTTCACTCCCACGTCAGGCGCGGCGATGCGAGATGCGCCATCGTTTGCGTCTTCCAGCGAAACCCTAGCTTGCGCATCCACGGCCAAAACCAGAGCCGGCGCACCTTCCAGTACGGCATATTCGCCGCACAACACCAGCTTGCCCGGCGCGGCGGCATGGATGCGCATCAGACGGTCTCCTCGGTTTGCAGCGCTCTCGCACCTTCGCCGATGCCGCTGGTCAGAACCGACTCCACCGCGGCCACACCACGCAGCGCGTCAGCGACGCGGGCGGCATTCTCTGGAGCGCAGATCGCCTTCACTTGCGGGCCGGCGTCGATGGTGAAAAAGACTTGTACGCCATCCTGTTCGCGCAATTCGCGCACGCGGCGCATGCATTCGACCGTCGAGCCGTTCCAGTAGATCAAGGGCGGCCGGCTACTCTGCATCACCGCGTGCATCTTCAGGCAATTGTGTTCGCTGATTTCGGCGAGCTGCGCGAAGTCGCGCGCCAGCACCGCGGCTTGCGCGATCGCCAGATCGTGATCCGCTCCGTCCAGCCAGGGCGAATAGAACGGCGAACTGCCGCGGCTGGATTGCATGCCCACACGCGAGCCGGTTTCTTTCGGCGCACGCGTGGTGATCGCGATCACCACGCTCAGCGGCCATTCGCTCGCGTCGAGCAAAGGTTGTGCGGCGGGATCGTCATCGTCGTCACGCCCCGCGTGCAGTACCACGAAGCCGCCGTACAGCGACCTCGCCGCGGAACCCGACGCGCGCCGCGCCAGTTTCGACTGGGTGCGGCGATCCAGTCGCAAATCCAAAGCCGCGCTCGCCGCCGTCACCAGGGCCGCAAAACCCGAAGCCGATGACGCCAGACCCGCCGCGGTCGGAAAATCGTTATGCGTTTCAACGCGTGCGCGGCGATCATCCCGCGCGATCGCGCGCAGCGAGTCGAGACACGCAGTGACACGCACCAAAGTCGAAGGATCGGGTTTGCCGTCCAGCAGCAGCTCGTCGTGATCGAGCGTGGCATCGAACTCCACGCGTGTGCGGGTGGTCAGCGCATCCAGCGTAATGGACAGCGAACCCGTCGCCGGCACGTTGGCGCCGGCCTCGCGCTTGCCCCAGTATTTGATCAGCGCGATGTTCGGATGCGCCAGCGCCGTACCTGCCATCGAAACTCCCTTTCGGACTTCACAATGATAAATCCGGCGCGTATGCACCCCGTGAACAAGGCCTGACAGGCCTTTGAAAATCTTCGCAAAGCGTAGCGAGCGAAGGCAGATTGCGCGTCGCCGGAGCGCAGGAACCGGAGCGTACACGTCAGTACGTGAGGATTCCGAGCACCGCCGGCGTGCAAGCTGCCGGGCGCAGTAGCTTTGCGGAGATTTTCAGCGATAGCCGTGCTCATCGAACCACGCCACCGCATCTTCCAACGCGGCTTGCGCCGGACGGGGCGAGTAGCCCAGTTCCTGTGTCGCGCGCGCATGAGAGAAATACATTTGCTTGCGCGAGAGTTCCACGCCAGCCACGGTCAGCAGTGGCTCGCGTCCGCTGAAACGCGCCCAGCCTTCGGCGACGTGCGCCAGCGGCAGAACCAGATTCGGTGAAACCCGAAAGCGCGGCGGCTTGCGCCCGGCGACCCGCGCCACGCGCGTCAGGATTTCGCGCAGGCTCAAATTTTCGCCACCGAGAATGTACCGCCTGCCGTTAGCACCGCGCTGCCACGCCAACAGGTGCCCGGCCGCGACGTCGTCCACGTGCACGATATCCAATCCCGAATCGACATAAGCCGGCATGCGTCCCAGCGCCGCGTCCAGGATCATGCGGCCTGTCGGCGTGGGCTTGATGTCGCGCGGGCCCACCGGTGCAGCAGGCATGGCGATCACCAGATCCAGGTTTCGCGCCTTCGCCAGTTCGCGCACGCGTCGTTCGGCAAGAAATTTGGAACGCTTGTAGTGGCCGATCATGTCGCGATAGCTGGCGAGCGTTTCTTCGTCCGCCGGTGTGCCGTCTTCGTGCAATCCCAGCGTCGCGACGCTGCTGGTGTAAATCATGCGGCGCACGCCCGCCCGCGACGCGGCCAGCACCATATTGCGGCTGCCGCGCACATTGGCGACGTAGATTTCCGACGGGTGGGGAACCCACATGCGGTAGTCTGCCGCGGCGTGGAAAACGCCTGTGCAGCCTTGCATCGCGCGATCGAGTGACGCGCGATCGCGGATGTCGCCGGTCGCGAGTTCGACATCGAGCCTCTCGAGATTGTCGCGGCGGCTGTGCGGGCGCACCAAGGCGCGCACGTGGAATCCCGCATCCAGCAAACAGCGCACGATCGCCGAACCGATGAAACCACTCGCGCCGGTGACCAGCATCGTGTCGCTCATGGCACGATCGCCTCCGCGCCCAGTGACAGGCTTTGCGCCGCGCGCCGAAGGCTAGCGCGCGCTGCGGTGAAATCGCCGCGCAGCGCGCGCAATTCCTGCCATGCGCGCGGACCGGCACATGTTGCTTCGAGCAAGGCCGGTACACGCAACCGGCCATGTTGGTCGAGCATGCGAAGGGCCAGCACGGGAACCGCTCGCGACGCCGGATCGCACACCGCCTTGAGCACGGCGAACGGCAGGCCCGCCTCCGATGCGGCCATCGCAACACCGGCGCTTTCCATATCCACCGCGGCAAAGCCGCGATCGGCCAGTTCGCGTTTGCGCTCCAGCGAAGTCACCGGCGTGTTGCTGCAATAGAGCGCGTCGATTTCTTGCACACCCGGCACTGCGCCCAGCAAGCGCATGTGCAACCTGTCATCTATCGGCCACTCCCCTCGCTCGGAAACCACGTGGCGCGGCAGCAACAGATCACCGCTGTGCAACTGCGGGAACAAACCTCCGGCCACGCCCCAGTTCAACAAGCCGCGTGCGCCGCGTCCGATCGCGCGGGCGGCCGCGGAGCGTGCGCGTTCGCAACCGATGCCCGCCACAAAAACTTCGCAGCCGAGATCGCGTCCCGGCAACCCGGCCGCCTCGGCTGGCAGCGCCACGATAACGCCGAGGGCGAGTTCATCCGCGTTCTCGGGCATTGCGATAGCTCGCCAAGGCCCAATACGGAAAGTACAGATCGTAACCGTGATACTTGAGATAGAACACGCGCGGGAAACCGGGCGCATTGAAGGCCGCGTCGTACCAGCGACCGTCCGCGTGCTGATGGCACAGCAGCCAGCTCACGCCGTGGGCGGCTTCCAGG
>DATFCO010000317.1:0-3276 GCA_035253005.1 Rhodanobacteraceae bacterium | reverse complement strand
TGTTCGGCACGTAATTCGTTTTGCAGGTCATCGATCCGGCTTTGCAAAGATTGCTGCTGCGCCCGCGCGGCGCCCGATTGGCGCTCCGCGGCGGCCACCCGCGCTTGCAGTGCGGCCGCTTGTTCGGCCTGCGTGCGCTGTATCCGGTTCCATTGCCAGACGCGCCATGCGCACGCCGCCGCCACGATCAGCGCGAGCAGGGCCAGCAGACACGCGAATACCGTCATGGCGCTGCGCGCGCCCGGACGAGTTCGGTAAGTGGCATCATCGGTCATGGCGGGCATCCTAGCCGCTGCGCGCGCCGCTGCAAACGGCGACTTCAGCGCTGCCTGTGCGCCGCCACGATCGCGGCAATCAGATCGTGATCGTGTGCGGAAGCCGCGCGCAAAACGCGTGCGAAACCGGCGTCCTTCGCCGCGCATTGCAAACGCGCGCTGCTGGCGATCGCCGTGCCGGCGAGCAACTTGCGGCGTGGGGCCATCGGCAGCGCTTTTAGCAGATGTCGCAAGGTTTCGACGCTGGACAGCGGCACATACAGCGCGGATCGGTTGCGAAGCAGCGGCTCGAAACGCCGCCGGTCCAGCCGGGCCGCCACGCGCTCGTAAACGTGCGCGACCGTGATGCGCGCACCGCGCGCGGCGAGTTCCTGCTGCAACAGCTCGCGTCCGCCCGGCGCGCCGATGACGCCGAGCGTCAAGCCGCGCACGCGTTGCAATTCCGGCAGCGCGAGTACCCCCTCGCTGTCGGTGCGTCCGGGAATCGCAACTTCCTTCAGACCAGCGTGTTTTAATGCCGCGGCAGTTCCCGCGCCCGGCGCGATCACCCGCGCACACGTGCGCAAGGGCAACAGCGTCGCGGCGAAGCGCACCGCGGCAGGGCTGGTGAAGACCAGGCAGTCCCCGCGCAGTGCTTCACGCAGGGTCGCGCGCGCCAGCTCTGGATTTCCGACGGCGCGCAGACTGGAACCGGGCAGCGAAAACGCGATTCCGCCCAAGTCACGTACACGACGTGCCATTGCCGTGCCAGTGCCCACCGGTCGCGTGATCGCCACGCTCGCGCCTCGCAACGGCTTTGCGGATTCGCTTGTCACAGCGCGATGCTAACCGAGCTTGTCGTCCACGCGCGGCCGCGACACACTGGCCGGATGAACGATCAAGCCGGAACCGCCGCGCAGCTCGAAGCGCACATCCTCGAACACATCCCGCTGGCGCGCGCGATGCAGTTGCGCGTGACGCGCTACGACAGTTCTCGATTGGAAATGGCTGCGCCGCTGGCGCCCAACATCAACGACAAGGGGTGCGCCTTCGGTGGCAGCCTGGCGTCGCTGATGACGCTGGCCGGCTGGGGTCTGGTCGAATTGAATCTGCGCGAACGCGGTCTCGTTTGCGACATCTACATCGGCGATTCGACCGTGCGTTACCGCGAGCCGTTGTGGGGAGAGCTGCGCGCGACCGCCCGGTACGTCCGTGAAGACGCGTTCTCGCCTTTCCTGGAAATGCTGGCCAAGCGCGGCAAGGCGCGCATCGACGTGATCTGCGCCGTGGCCGGCGGCAAAGGCGATGCGGCCACCCTCGATGCGGCGTTCGTCGCAAAGTCGAGATGAATATCGCACAGCACAGTGCGCGATGGTGCACAATCGCACCGTCGTTTGCAGGGAGGTTCGTCATGCGCCGCGCCATTCTCGTTTCGGTCTGCGGATCGATGATCGTGTTGCTCGCGGGTTGCGCCAGCCTCGGCGCGGACAACAAGAGCCTGGCTCGCGATGAAACCCTGGGGCAATACGGTTCGGCCTTGCGCTTCGGCGATTTCGCCAGCGCCTGGCAGTTCGTCGATCCGAAGGTGCGGGAGGCGCATCCGCTGAATGCGGCCGCCAAGGCACGCTACAAACAGGTGGAAGTCGGCAACTACGTCACCGAGGGCCCCGTTCCCGTAGATGAAAACACCGTGCAACAGGTGGTCCAGATCACCCTGGTGATCAAATCCAGCCAGGCATCCTACGACGTCATCGACCATCAGACCTGGAAGTACGATCCCGCGGGCAAGCATTGGTGGCTGGAGACGGGGCTGCCGGACATCACCCCTCAGCAATAACCGGCGGCGAAGCGGCTCGCGTGCGCCGTGCGCATCGCGGATAATGCGCGGCTGTCCTGCCGCACGTATCCGCCATGAACGAAATCCTCGCGCGTATCCCGCAATTCACCGCGCATCACCCGCTGTTGATAGCGGCGTTCGTGGTGATCGTGCTGGCGCTGATCGCGCTGGAAGGTTCGCGGCGCTTTCGCGGTTTCAAGGAGCTGACGCCGGCCGGGCTGACGCAACTGATCAACCGCGACAACGCGCTGGTGATCGACGTTTCACCGCAGCCGGATTTCGAAAAAGCGCACGTGCCCGGCTCGCGGTACGTGGCGCAGAACCAGTTCGATCCGGAGAACAAGGAACTGAAGAAGGCGCGCGAATTGCCTGTCGCGGTGGTGTCGCGCAACGGCACCGAGTCCGAGAAAGCCGCGCGGCGGCTGGTCAAGGCCGGTTTCACCCGCGTGTACGTGCTCTCCGGCGGCATCGAGGCGTGGCGGCGCGCGGATTTGCCGCTGGCGAAAGGTCGATCCGATCGCGCTTAGCCGATGCCTTGAATGGCATCGGCTGCGATCGGATCGGGTGAAGCATGGATGCCGATCGGAGGACGCGCCACGGACGGCTACTTGCCTCGTGCCGTTCTACAACTCTTCCGTCGCCGTCACCTTGGCGCGCCGCATCAGCCAGGCGACGCCGCGCAGGTCCGCCAGGCCAACCCACAAACGATCCAGCATTCCGTATTTGGAAACGCCGCGCGTGCGGTGGCGGTGGCCGACCGGCACGCTGACACTCTCGAAACCGGCGCGTTTCACCAGCGCCGGCAGATAACGGTGCATGTGGTCGAAATACGGCAACATCAGAAAAGTATTTCGCTCGAACAGTTTCAGGCCGCAACCGGTGTCGGGCGTGTCGTCGCGCAGCATGCGCGAACGCACTCCGTTGGCGATCTTCGAGGAGATGCGCTTGTTGAAGGTGTCGCGGCGCGTGGTGCGCCAGCCCGCGAACAGTTTCACGTTGGCGTTGGATTGCGAGCGGGTATCCAGCAGTTTAGGAATGTCGGCAGGATCGTTCTGGCCGTCGCCGTCCAGCGTGGCGATCCATTCGCCGCGCGCGGCCCGCACGCCGTTCCAGATCGCGGTGCTCTGGCCGCTGCGGCGCAAGTGCCGCACGATGCGCAGCTCGGGAATCTTCGCGCGCTCGGCC
>DATFCO010000316.1:0-3628 GCA_035253005.1 Rhodanobacteraceae bacterium | reverse complement strand
CGCAAGAATTCCGCGATGAAGTCGAATTGAAACTGCTGCGCGAATTCCGCCCGACGTATGAATGGACGCTCGATCCCGGCGACATGCTGTATCTGCCGCCTAGCATCCCGCATGACGGCATCGCGATCGGCGAATGCATGACCTTCTCGATCGGCATGCGCGCGCCCTCCGGCGCGGAACTGCTGGTGGCCTTCGCCGAAGAGGTCGCGGCCGGGCTGCCCGAATCGCAGCGCTACGCCGATCCCGATCTGCGACCGGCGCGCGAATCCGGCGAAATCGATGACAGCGCATTGCGACGCGCGCGCGCGGCACTCGGGCCCGCAGCACAGATGATGGATGCGGAAACGTTCGCGGATTTTTTCGGCCGTTTCATCACGGCCTACCGCAGCGGACGCGAAGCCGTACCGCCGAAACGCAAGACGCGCGCAGAAAAACTCGCAGTCGAATTGCCGCACAGCGTTTTCCGGCGCAATCCCTGGAGCCGCTTCTCTTGGCGGCGCGGGGCGCACGGCGCGATCCTGTACGTCTCCGGCGAGCAATACGCCTGTCCCGTCGCGTGGGCGCAGGCGCTGTGCGGACGCGAACGCATGCTGGATGGCGCACGACTCGTGAAACTGCCCTCGCGCAGCGCAGGTGTCGCGTTGTTGACGAATTTGCTCGATGCGGGAGATCTGGCTCGGCACAAGCGCTGAACGGGCATACAATCACGGCTCCGCCGAGAGCTGCCGTCCATGACGAAGAGCTCCATGATCCGCGACGATTTCTTCCTTGAAACCGCCGACTGGGGCAACGACCGCGATCGCGCCGACCTGTGCGCGCTGCGCGAGGGAGTCTTCGTGCGCGAACAGAACGTGCCGCTCGAGATGGAAGTGGACGAGGACGATCCTCGCAGCACGCACGTGCTGGCGCGCGGACCGGATCAAAAACCCGTGGGCACCGGGCGCCTCACCGCGGACGGCAAGATCGGAAGGATGGCGGTGCTGCCGGAATGGCGACGTTCCGGCGTGGGCGCATCGATACTGCGTCTGCTGCTGGAGCAGGCGCGTGCGCGTGGATTGCGCGAGGTGCAACTGCACGCGCAGGCGGACGCCACGGGTTTCTATCTCAAGCATGGCTTCGAAAGCGACGGCGAGGAATTCGAGGAGGCCGGCATTCCGCACCGGCTGATGCGGGCGCAACTGGACCCGCTGCCGGCACCGCCGCGTCCGCCGCCCGCGCCGCGTCCAGCCGCTCGGGTGCTGAGCGTGCAGACACGCGAGCAACTGATCGAAGCCACGCTCACCGTGCTGCGCGGCGCGCGTCATGTTTTGCGGATCCTGGTGCGTGAACTCGACCCGGTGTTGCTGGACGATTCGGCGTGCCTCGTCGAATTGCGACGCATCGCGATTTCGGGACGTGGCGCATCGATCCGGGTGATCGCGCAAAGCATCGAGCGCGCGCAGCGCGAAGGCAACCGCATGCTGGAACTGGCGCAGAGACTGCCGTCGATAATCCAGTTCCGCCGCCCGATCGAGGACGTGGATTGCGAATACCCTTCCGCCTTCATGTGCACGGATGTCGGTGCTTACCTGTTCCGCCCGATCGCGCAGCGGATGGAAAGCGTCGGTTCGACTTGCGCACCCGGCCGCGCCGCGCAACTGGAGTCCTTCTTCGAGCAGGTCTGGGAGCACTCGGAACCGATGAGCGAGCTGCGGCCGCTGGGCATTTGAGTCAACCAGACGTTGGCTCGACCGTCATGCCGGTGCGATGGTTTCGGCGACTTTTGCCGAAACAAAGTCGCCGGCGCGCAGCGCCGTCTTCGGCAGCGAGCGGAACCAAAGAAATCTTGCGATGACATCGCAAGTGTTCCTTCTCCCGGCAAGCGCGTTGCGCTTGCATGAAAAGACGGCGCTTCGCGCCCCTCTCCCGCAAGCGGGGAGGGGAAACACCATTGAAATGCCGCAGCGCAGCACCAAATCGCTATAATCGAAGGTCGGCCTGTGCGGCGTGGCTTTCCGAAGCGGTGGTGATGGCGTGAGCGACGGCAACAACAAGTTGCGGAGTCTGTCTCCGCAACAATTCCAGGAATCCTCCCAGCTCGGCGGCAACGCCGCCTATGTCGAGCAGTTGTATGAGGACTGGCTGCGCGATCCCGCCTCCGTGCCGGCGCAATGGCGCGGCTATTTCGACGGTTTCAAGGGCCGAGGCGACGTTTCGCACAGCGACGCGATCGCGCGCATCGAACGCGCGCAGAAGTTGAACGGTCACGCGCGGCCGGCTTTGATCAACACGTCTCCCGTGGACGAAGCGCACGCGCGCAAGCAGGCTGGCGTACTGCGCCTGCTGACCGCGTACCGTTCGCGCGGACACCTGGCCGCCGATCTCGATCCACTGGCGATCGCGCCGAAGATGCCGGCACCGGATCTGGAACTGGCCTTTCACGGCCTCGGCGATTCCGATCTCGATACCGTGTTCGATTGCGGCAGTTTCGCGGGTGGCAACCAGCGCATGACGTTGCGCGAATTACGCGATCGTTTGCAGTCGACCTACGCGAACACCATCGGCGCGGAGTTCATGCATATCAGCGACGTCGAACAGCGCCGCTGGATCTACACGCGGCTGGAACAGGCGAGCGGCGATCCGGAGCTCACCGCCGAAGAACGCAAACGCGTGCTGGCGAAACTCACCGCCGCCGACGGACTCGAGCGTTATCTGCACACCAAATACGTCGGCCAGAAGCGGTTTTCGCTGGAAGGCGGCGATTCGCTGATCCCGCTGTTGGACGACCTGGTGCGCCGTGCAGCGAGTGATGGCGTGCGCGAGCTGGTGATCGGCATGGCGCACCGCGGGCGCTTGAATGTGCTGGTCAATACGCTGGGCAAGCCGCCGCAGAAATTGTTCGAGGAATTCGAGGGCAAGTTCGATCACCCGGACGATCCGGCGCATTCGGGGGACGTGAAATATCACATGGGTTTTTCCGCCGATGTCGCCACGCCTTCCGGCGACGTGCACCTGGCGCTGGCGTTCAATCCGTCGCATCTGGAAATCGTCAATCCGGTGGTAGCCGGTTCCGTGCGCGCGCGCCAGATCCGCGCACACGACGGCGCGCGCGAGTGCGCGCTGCCGATCCTGATCCATGGCGATGCCGCGCTTTCGGGCCAGGGCGTCAACATGGAACTGTTCAACATGTCGCAGACGCGCGGTTTCGGCGTCGGCGGCACCGTGCACATCGTGGTCAACAACCAGATCGGTTTCACCACGCCCGCGTACGAAGGGCGCAGCACGCTGTACTGCACCGACGTCGCCAAGATGGTCAACGCGCCGGTGCTGCACGTGAACGGCGACGACCCGGAAGCGGTGCTGCAATGCGCGCGGCTGGCATTCGATTTCCGGCAAGCGTTCCACAAGGATGTCGTGATCGATCTGGTCTGCTACCGCCGCCACGGCCACAACGAAGCCGACGAGCCTTCGGCCACGCAGCCGATCATGTACGACGTGATCAAGAAGCTGCCGCCGACGCGGCAGTTGTACGCGGCGAAACTGGTCGAAGGCGGATTGATCGCGGAAGGCGACGCGCAGAAGTATTTCGAGGATTACCGCGCGCATCTGGAAGCCGGTCAGCCGCTCACCGAACTGGCCAAACCCGGCG
>DATFCO010000315.1:0-3753 GCA_035253005.1 Rhodanobacteraceae bacterium | reverse complement strand
CGAACCGGCGTCGTACGTGTTCCGCCTGAAAGGACTGCGTGCCGGCGGCAGGTACAGGCTGCACTTCAGGGATGGCTCGTCGCCCGATGGCACTGTGAGCGGCGCCGAACTGATGGATACGGGCCTCGTGGTATCGCTGCCGTTGCCGAACTCTTCGGAACTGGTGCAGATCGAGAGAATCCGCTGAGCGCCGCCATGATCTTGCGTCGCGCGCGGATTCGCGCGCAGTATGCGGGTCACCGCATGTCCACTCCGATCCTGCAAGCTTTCGACCTTTTTCCCACGCGCATCTGGCAGGCGCAGTTGCCGTCTTTGCGCCCGCACATGGATGCGTGGGTGACGGCGGTGCTGCAGATGCGCGCGGCCAATCCCAAGCCGGCGGGTCGCACAAACCGAATGGGCTGGAACAGCGAAGACATGGCGGTGCTGGAGCAGCCGCTGTTCGCACCACTGCGTGAGGCGGTGCGCGTCGCGTGTGGCGATGTGTTGCGCGAAATGGGCGCACCCGGAATTCCATTCGATCTGCAATCCTGGGTGAACCTGCACGACCGCGGCGGTTTCAATTTCCTGCACGTGCATGAAGGATCGTTATTGTCGGGTTCGTTCTATCTGCAGGTGCCGCCCGGCTCGGGCAAGTTCGTGTTCCGCGATCCGCGTCCCGGCGTGGTGCATGGCTACGTCAAGGGCGCGGTGCCCAACGGCTACAGCGACATCCGACTCACGCCGGACGCCGGATTGCTGGTATTGTTCCCGTGCTGGATGGAACATTTTGTCGAACCGCACGACAGTGACATTCCCCGCATCACGATCGCTTTCAACGCGTTGCCTCGCACGTGAATACGCGCATTCAACTGAAACGAATCGCGGTGATGCTGTTCGCCATCGCGCTGCTGATCCCCGGATGGGTACAAGCCACATCCGCGGTGACGGCGGGCCAGGCGCGTTTCGAATTCCTGACGCCAATGCTGGTGCGGATGGAATACTCGCCATCGGGAAAATTCGTCGATGTGCCGACTGCCGTGGTCGAGCAGCGCGATTGGCCGGATGTCGACGTGCGCCGGAAAACCGAAAACGGCTGGCTGATCGCGAGCACCGGCGCGGTGACGCTGCGATACAAGCTGCAATCCGGCGCCTTCAGCGCGGCCAACCTGACAGTGAGCTGGAACGATCACGGCGCAGTGCACACTTGGCATCCGGGCCAGATGGATGACCGCAATCTCGGCGGACTGACCTATTCGCTCGACAACGTCAGCAGCAAGAATCTGCCGAAGGATGAAGCGCACGGCAGTCCGGTCGACAACATCATCCCCGGTATCGACGTGCTGCTGCCCCAGGCGCAGCCCGGCCTGCTGAGCCGCAGCGGCTACGCATTCATCGATGACAGCAAGACGCCGCTATGGAACGCGAAAACGGAATGGATCGAACCGCGCGCATCCAATGGTGCGCAGGATTGGTATCTGTTCGCCTATGGCCGCGATTACCGCAAGGCGCTCGCCGAATATGCGCAACTGTGCGGGCCGATCCCGATGATCCCGCGTTACGCGCTTGGGCCGATGATCACGGACCTGAACTTTGAATATTTCCCCGGCAGCGCGGAAACGGAGACGCCGGCATTCCGGAGCTACGGCGAGGAACATCTGGAAGACGAGGTCACGCGTTTTCGCCGGAACCACATCCCGCTGGACACGCTGGTGCTGGATTTCGCCTGGCACAACTACGGCTGGGACGGTGGCTACGACTGGAGTCCCCTGATTCCGCATCCTGATCAACTGCTGAAATGGCTGCACGATCGCGGAATGAAGGTGTCGCTGAACGATCATCCCGGTTACGCCAACACGCCGGAGAACATCCTCTCGCCCGAAGACAGCCATGCGCCGGAAGTACTGAGAGCGTTGGGAGAACCACTGCCGCCCAAGCCTTCGTTCGATCTGGATTTGTCACGGGGCTGGCGATACGCGACCGATCCGCACGATCAGGGCATCCGCGAACATTGGTACGCGAGCGGTTACGACGATTCGAAATGGAAACCCATCCGCACCGATGCCTCGCCCAAGGAGCAGGGTTACATCGATGACAAAGACATCGTCTGGTATCGCCGGCAGGTGCAATTGCCCGCGCATCTGCCACCGCATCTCTATCTGTATTTGAGCCAGCAGAGCAAAAACTTCCAGCTCTATGTCGACGGCCATGAAATCGCGCACAGCCCTGTGCACTGGCCGCAGCGGGTCACTTTCGCCGACATCGCGCCGGACGTGCACGCTGGACAAACCATCGAGATCGCGGTGCGGCTGCAACCCAGCGAATACGGCAGCGGTTTCCTGCGCGGATTGATCGCGCTTCGCGATGTCGAACCACCCGAGCGAATCTGGTTCGATCTTTCCAACAAGAAGCAGGGGGAAGTTTCGATGCGTTACTTGCACGAACCGCTGCTCAAGCAGGGCGTGGATTTCTGGTGGGTGGATGGCGGCAGCGGCGCGACACAGATGTCGGGGCTCGATCCGCAACTGTGGACCAATCGCGTGTTCTACGATTCCACGCAGGAAACGACCGGCAAGCGCAGCTTCATCCTCGGACGCTACGGCGGCTGGGGCAGCCAGCGCTATCCGGGTTATTTCACCGGAGACACGTATTCCGAATGGCCGGTGCTGCGCTACGAAATCGCCTACACCGTGCGCGGCGGCAACGTGCTGATCCCGTACATGAGCCACGACATCGGCGGCTTCCACGGCGGCAAGATCGACTTCGACCTGTACGCGCGCTGGCTGGAATTCGGCGCGTTCAGCCCGATCCTGCGTCTGCACAGCGCGCACGAGAATCCGCGCGAGGGCAATCTGCGCATGCCGTGGACCTACGGCGAGCGCGGCATGGCGCTGGCGAAGAAATACTTCGCCCTGCGCGAGCAGTTGATTCCGTATATCTACACGTACGCGTGGATCGCGCACCGGCAATCATTGCCGCTCCTGCGGCCGCTGTATCTGCGTGATCCGGATTCGGAAGAGTCCTACAAGCACCCGCACGAATATTTCTTCGGCGATGAAATGCTGGTCGCGCCGGTGTTCGATGCTTCCGGCAACAGGACGGTCTACTTGCCGCCCGGACAGTGGATCGGTTTCTTCGACGGCAACCGGTACGACGGCGGCCGTTCCTTCACAGCGCACTACGATACCGAAGAAATTCCGGTGTTCGTAGGCGACGGCGCGATCGTGCCCGAGCAACCCGCGATGGACTGGTCGGATGAGAAGCCGCTGGATCACTTGATCATCAAAGTGTACGGCAACGGCAGCGGCGCCTTCACCTTGTACGAGGACGATGGCGAGTCGCTGGATTACGAAAACCATCACGCGCTGACGCCGATTTCCAATACCGCGCACCGCGACGGCTCGCACAGGATCGTGATCGGTCCGGCGCGCGGCATGTTCGCGGGCCAAGTGCCGCGGCGCGCGTACGAATTGCAACTGCATGGCATCGACAAGCCCGCATCCATTTCGGTGGACGGCAAACAGATCGACGGCTGGGCATGGGATGCCGGCACCGCCACGGCGAGCGTGACCATTCCTGCGCACGACATCCGCCAAGCCGTCACGATCGACTGGCGAGCCACACGATAGCGATTCAGCGAGGCCGCTCGGGTACCGCATCGAACGCCACGGTGAGCCGCGTGTGTTCTCCCGAAAACGGAACGGTGCCGTGCCAGAAATACGAGGGAAACAACACCAGCATGCCTGGCTCGGGCCTCACTTCGTGTTCGGCGTG
>DATFCO010000314.1:0-3702 GCA_035253005.1 Rhodanobacteraceae bacterium | reverse complement strand
GTGGTGAGTCGCGCATCGGCCGCCGGAAATTTCTCGAAAGCAAAGCGCGGGATCTTGGTGACGATGTAGTCGATGCTCGGTTCGAACGAAGCCGGCGTCTTGCCGCCGGTGATTTCGTTCTTCAATTCGTCCAGCGTGTAGCCAACCGCGAGTTTGGCCGCGACCTTCGCGATCGGAAAACCGGTCGCTTTCGATGCCAGCGCGGACGAGCGCGACACGCGCGGATTCATCTCGATGATTACTACGCGACCGTTTTCCGGATTCACGCCGAACTGCACATTGGAGCCGCCGGTGTCCACGCCGATCTTGCGCAGCACCGCGATGGATGCGTCGCGCAAGCGCTGGTATTCCTTGTCGGTCAGCGTCTGTGCCGGCGCCACCGTGATCGAATCGCCGGTGTGCACGCCCATCGGGTCGAGGTTCTCGATCGAGCAGACGATGATGCAGTTGTCCGCGGTGTCGCGGACCACTTCCATCTCGAATTCCTTCCAGCCCAGCACCGATTCCTCGATCAGCACTTCGTGCACCGGCGAGAGTTCCAATCCGCGCGCGGCGATTTCCTCGAATTCCTCGACGTTGTAGGCGATGCCGCCACCGCTGCCGCCAAGCGTGAAACTGGGGCGGATGATGGTCGGGAAGCCGACCTGCGCCTGGCCCGCGTGCGCTTCATCCATCGTGCGCGCGACAACCGACTTGGGCGACGCCAGACCGATCTCGTCCATCGCGTTGCGGAACAATTCGCGGTCTTCCGCCATGCGGATCGCATCGCGCGAGGCGCCGATCAGTTCCACACCATGCTTTTCCAGCACGCCGTGATCGGCCAGATCCAGCGCGCAGTTCAGCGCGGTCTGGCCGCCCATCGTCGGCAGCAGCGCGTCGGGTTTTTCCTTCTCGATGATCTTCTCGACCGTGCGCCAGTTGATCGGCTCGATGTAGACGCGATCGGCCATCTCCGGATCGGTCATGATCGTGGCCGGGTTCGAGTTCACCAGCACCACGCGATAGCCTTCCTCGCGCAGCGCCTTGCACGCCTGCGCGCCGGAGTAATCGAACTCGCAGGCCTGCCCGATCACGATGGGCCCCGCGCCAATGATCAGGATGGTTTTGATGTCGGTGCGCTTGGGCATCAGTGCGCCTCCCGCATCATACGTGCAAACCGCTCAAACAAGTACGCGACATCGTGCGGACCCGGACTCGCCTCCGGATGTCCCTGAAAACAGAACGCCGGACGATCGGTCAGCGCAAAGCCCTGCAGCGAGCCGTCGAACAGCGAAACGTGCGTGACGCGCGTGTTGGCAGGCAGGGTGTCGGGATCGACCGAGAAGCCGTGGTTCTGCGAAGTGATCAGCACGCGGCCGGTGTCGAGGTCCTTCACCGGATGATTGGCGCCGTGATGGCCGAACGGCATCTTGCGCGTCTTCGCACCGAGCGCGAGGCCCATCAATTGATGGCCGAGACAAATGCCGAACAACGGAATGCGCGCGTCCAGCAACTCGCGTGTGGCCGTGATCGCGTAATCGCAGGCGGCGGGATCGCCGGGACCGTTGCCCAGCAACACGCCGTCCGGTTTCATCGCCAGCACGTCGCGCGCAGGAGTTTGCGCCGGCACCACGGTGACATCGCAGCCGCAATCGGCCAGCAGGCGCAGGATATTGAACTTGATGCCGTAATCGTAGGCGACCACTTTGCAGTGAGCCGGCGATTGCTTCGATGCGCGGGCATCGAGATCGTAAGTTGCATCGCGCCACGAATATGATTTCGCGACGCTGACGTCCTTCGCCAGATCCATCCCGTTCAGGCCGGGCCACGCGCGCGCCTGCGCCAGCGCGTCATCCGCGGAAATGTTTTCGCCCGCCGCGAGACAGCCGTTCTGCGCACCTTTGTCGCGCAGGATGCGCGTCAGCTTGCGCGTATCGATACCGGCGATCGCGACGATGTTCTGACGGCACAGATAATCGGAAAGCGTTTCCTCGCAGCGCCAGCTCGACGCGCGCCGCGGCACATCGCGCACCACTAAGCCCGCCGCAAACACGCGCGCAGATTCCACATCGGCCGAATTGCAGCCGGTGTTGCCGATGTGCGGGTGGGTCAGCGTGACGATCTGCCGCGCATAGGACGGATCGGTGAGTATTTCCTGATAACCCGTGATCGCGGTATTGAACACCACCTCGCCCACGCTCGCTCCGTTCGCGCCAACGGATTCGCCCTGGAAGATCGTTCCATCGGCGAGTGCGAGCAATGCGGGTGTTGGCATCGATTCGTCCGGGTGCAAGTTCACCCGCAGGCCGCGCTGGACGGGGTCTGTGGGTTCGGTAATCGGGCGAGCGGGAATGATAGCAGAACCGCGCGCGTTCAGTGGCGTGATGGCACTGCACGTTACAATCGCCGCATCGAATCATCCGCTCGCAAACATGCCCGCCGCCCTGCTCGATCCCGCCCGTCTGCAACGACCCGACACCCTGGTTCGGGACCAGCCGTTTCCGTACATGCTGGCGCACGGTCAGTTGCCCGACGAAGCGCGCGACGCGCTGGAACGCGATTTTCCGAAATACGCCGGCGCGGGTTTCTTTCCGTACGACGAAAAGGATTGTGGTCCGGCGGTCAACGAACTGGTGAATGCGCTGACCGCGCCAGCCTTCGCCAGCGCCGTGGGCGCAAAACTCGGCATCGACAATCTTGGCCAGTATCCGACCCTGGTGACGCTATGCCGCTCGCTCAACAAGCGCCACGGCACCATCCACACCGACAGCAAGTCGAAAGTGGCGACGGCCCTGCTCTACCTCAACAAGCAGTGGCCGGATACCAGCGACGGCTGCCTGCGTTTCCTGAAGAGCGTGGACAACATCGACGATCTCGCCGCGCCGGAAGTGAAACCGCTGTACGGCGAGTTCGCGATCTTCAAGCGCGCCGACAATTCCTTCCACGGGCATTTGCCATATGAAGGCGAGCGGCGCGTCATCCAAGTCGCTTGGTTGACCAGCGAAGAAGAAAAACTGCGCAAGACGCAGCGCGGAAAATTGTCGCGGCTGTTCAAGAAACTCGCCGGCGGGCTGGACAAGAAACTGGGTGCGCAGCGCAACCGCAATGCCGCGCACATGAAGTAGGGCGGGCTCCGCCCGCCATGGCGGACAAAGTCCGCCCTACAACACATCCTGGATCGAATACATGCCGGGCGGCTTGCCGACCAGCCACGCCGCGGCCTGCAGCGCGCCACGCGCGAAGATCGCGTTGTCGCAGGCGCGATGCGTCAGTTCGATGCGCTCGTCTTTGGTTGCGAGCAAGGCTGTGTGCTCGCCCACGATTTCGCCCGCGCGGATCGAGGAGAACCCGATCGCGTTTTCCGGCCGCGCGCCGGTGTGGCCATGCCGCGCGAATGATGCAACGGTTTCAAAATCCTGTCCGCGTGCCGCTGCCGCTGCGCGGCCCAGTGCAAGCGCCGTGCCGGATGGCGCATCCACCTTGCGCGAATGGTGCGCCTCGATGATTTCCAGATCCCAATCGGGCAATGCGCGCGCCGCTTCGCGCAGCAATTTCGTCAGCACCGCGATGCCGAGGCTGAAGTTCGCGGCGTAAAGAATCGGAATGTCGCGCGCGGCACTCTGCATCGCGGCGCGTTGACCCGCATCCAGCCCCGTCGTGCCCGCTACCAACGCGACCCCGTTCGCGCGGCAATGCGTCAGCGCGGCGTCGAATCCCTCACGC
>DATFCO010000313.1:0-2326 GCA_035253005.1 Rhodanobacteraceae bacterium | reverse complement strand
GGCAAGACGATCTACGGCAATCTCTGTCATAGCTGCCACGATGCCGGCGTGACCGGCGCGCCGAAGCTCGGCAACAAGGCCGACTGGGCGCCGCGCATCGCTGAAGGTATCGACACGCTGGTCAAGCACGCGATCGACGGTTACACCGGCCCGGACGGAAACCATATGCCGGCCAAGGGCGGCAACCCCGCGCTCACCGACGCGCAGGTCGAAGCGACGGTGAAGTGGATGGTAAGTCAGGTGCACTGATCTGTTGCGTCATTCCGGCGAAAGCCGGAATCCATCTTGCTCGTCATTTCCGCGGAAGCGGGAAACCAGTGACTTTCGCAAGATTTCCTTGGTTCCGCTCGCTGCCGCGAGCGGGCGACTTTTGTTTCGGCAAAAGTCGCCAAAACCATCGCGCCGGCATGACGGTCGAGCCAACGTCCGGTTGGCTCCGAACGCTCCGCAAGCAGCCTTCCCCGGATCGCTTCCCGGCCCGCACACCGTGTGCGTGCGTTCGTCAGCGCAGCCGATGCCATTCAAGGCATCGGCTAAGCGCGCTGCCTCACCCCTGCGCTTCTCGCCGCGCGCGCCGGCGCGAACTCGCACGACCCCTGTGCTCAGACAGTCGCGCCTTTCCCGCGCGCCCGGCTGCGATAGCTATTCGCGACATCCCTGTCGCTCACCCTTCGCTGCGCTCAGGGCCGCCTCCGGCGTTCAAATTCGGCTGTCCTGCCGAATTTGTCGGCGTCATGCGACGGCGCGGAAGTTCGCTCAACACGGCCGTCCGTGGCCTGCATCTTCTCCGCGTGGTTGCTTCGGTATCATGGTTGGCGTGAGCGATTCGCAAACCAATGTCACCCTCCATGCACCCGCGGAATTTCCGCAGCGCGCGCAGGAATTCATGCTGCCTGGTCCGGCCGGGCGGCTTGAGGTCGCGACGGCCACGGCCAAACCCGATGAGGCGCGGGCGGGCACCGCGGTCATCTGCCATCCGCACCCGCAGCACGGCGGCAGCCTGCGCAACAAGGTTGTGACCATGCTGGAGCGCAGTTTGCGCGAATCTGGGCTGGACACCGTGCGTTTCAATTTTCGTGGCGTCGGCGACTCCGAAGGCGAATACGACGAAGGCGACGGCGAAAGCGGCGATCTGGTCGCGGTGGCGCAGTGGGTGCGGCGCGTGCATCCAAGCGACAAGCTGTGGCTGGCCGGGTTTTCGTTCGGTTCCTATGTCGCGCTGCGCACCGCGCGTTCGCTGGCGGCAGACGCGCTGATCACCGTGGCGCCGCCGGTCGGCCGCTGGGATTTCGCCGGCGTGGCGATGCCGGAATGTCCCTGGCTGATCGTGCAGGGCGAGGACGACGAAATCGTCGAGCCGCAGGGTGTGTTCGACTGGATCGCGACTTTGCAGCCGCAGCCCGTGCTGGTGCGCATGCCGGAAACCGGACACTTTTTCCACCGCCGTCTGATGGATTTGCGCGGGGCGGTGAAGAATGCAGTGCGCAGCTGGTTGCCGCCCTTGCGTGCAGAAGCGTGATTCGATCGCGTGGATTCCGCCGCGATCGAAAATTCCTCGACGTTGTTGCAGCGCTACGCGCAAGGGGTTGGCCTGCGCGAATGGCAGGACGATCCGGCGCAACGCGCGGTGCTCGCCGAATTCGACCGGCTGCGGGCGCAGTTGTCGGCGCCGAAATCCTGGCTGGCGCGCCTGCGCGGCGATACCGCGCCGCGCGGCATTTACCTCTGGGGCGCGGTAGGTCGCGGCAAGACCCTGTTGATGGATCTGTTCGCGCAGTCGCTGCCGCAAGACACGGTGCGACGCGCGCACTTCCACGCCTTCATGCTGGATGTGCACGCGCGACTGCGGCGTTTGGGCGAGCGACGCGATCCGCTGCGCGAAGTCGCCGCGCGACTGGCGAGCCGCGCGCGCGTGTTGTGCCTGGACGAATTCATGGTGCAGGACATCGGCGACGCGATGATCCTGGCCAACCTGCTGCGCGCGTTGTTCAAGCAGGGCGTCGCGTTGGTGGCGACCTCCAACACGGCGCCGCATGATCTCTACCGCGACGGCCTGCAGCGCGCACGCTTTCTGCCGGCCATCACGCTGATCGAAAGACATTGTCATGTGCTGGAACTGGCATCCCGGCACGACTGGCGGCTGCGCGCGCTGACGCATGCACCCGTCTATCTGACGCCGCCGGGTGCGGAGGCCGAGCGCGCCTTGTCCGCGCTGTTCGACAGCCTGGCGCGCGGTCCCGCACGGCAGGGCGGCGCGTTGCGCATCAACGAACGCGAAATCCCGGTGCGGCGCGCGGCCCGCGCCGTCGTGTGGTTCGATTTCGCC
>DATFCO010000312.1:0-3044 GCA_035253005.1 Rhodanobacteraceae bacterium | reverse complement strand
CGCTCGGCATCTGGTCTTCGTGCCCACGGGTTCGGCAAGTCCGGACTTCTTCGGCGGCCTGCGCCCCGGCGACAACCGCTGGGCCAATTCTGTCGTGGCGCTGGATACGAAGAGCGGCAAGCCGGTGTGGGCGTATCAACTGGTGCATCACGATTTGTGGGATTACGACGCGGCTTCGCAACCTTCGCTGGTGCAGTTGCAACACGGCGGACGCGCGATTCCCGCGGTGATCCAGCCCAGCAAGATGGGCATGCTGTTCACCTTCGACCGTACGAATGGCGCACCGGTGTTTCCGATCATCGAAAAACCCGTGCCGCAGGACGGCGCGCCGGGCGAAGCCCCATCGAAGACGCAGCCGTTTCCTCTTCTGCCAGCGCCGCTGGTTCGGCAAGGTCCGGTGACGGCGAAAGATCTCGCGCATATTTCCATCGGCTGTCATCTCGAACGTTACAAATCCGAAGGCATCTACACACCGCCCAGCTTGCAGGGCAGCATCGAGCAGCCCGGCTACGCGGGCGGCGTGGAATGGGGCGGACTGGCGTTCGATCCGCAGCGGCAGGTCGCGGTGGTGAACACCAACGACATCGCCATGTTGGTCGCGCTGGTGCCGCGCGATCGATACGACGCGCAAAGCGATTCGAAGGAATACGAAGGCTGGGATTTTTCGCGGATGCGCGGCGCGCCTTACGGCATGAGGCGCAGGACCTGGCAATCGTCGCTTGGCACGCCTTGCGTGAAACCGCCGTGGGGCGAGCTCTCGGCGATCGACATGCGTAGCGGCAAGCGTCTGTGGCAGGTGCCGCTCGGCAACGCGGTGCTGAATCACTGGAACCTCGGCGTGCCCGGCATGGGCGGGCCGATCGTCACCGCGTCGGGCGTCATCTTCGTCGCTTCGACGATGGACGACGACCTCCGCGCCTTCGACGAGCGCGACGGCAAGCTGCTGTGGCAATACAAATTGCCCGCAGGCGGGCAGGCCACGCCGATGACTTACGCGGTCAACGGAAAACAGTACGTGGTGATCGTCGCCGGCGGACACGGGCCGTTGAAAACCCCGCGGGGCGATTACGTGATCGCATTCGCGCTGCCTTCGCGGTAGACGCAAAGAGCGGACGGCCGGCGAACCGGTCGTCCGAAATGAAGATCAAGCTGCCGCGCTTCGCTTGATCAAGCCTTCTTCCTGCATCGCCGTCTGCACGGCCGGCCGCGCGGCCACGCGCTGCTGGAACGCATTCAGCGCCTTGAACTCCGACAGATCGAGATCGACGTGCCGCGCCCAGTTGGTGACGGTGAACAGATACGCATCCGCCACGGTGAAGTGGTCGCCCAGCAACCACGTCTGCTTCGCCAGGATGTCCTCGATCAGCGCGTAACGCTTGCGCAGATATTCCTTGCGTTCCGCCCGAGTCTGCTCCGGCGTGTCCTTCTTGAACAGCGGGCTGTAGGTCTTGTGGATTTCCGAGTTGATGTAGCCCAGCATCTCCTGCAGGCGATAACGCGCAAGCGTGCCGTTCGCGGGCGCCAGGACCTTCTCCGGCTTCAGGTCGGCCAGGTACTGCACGATGGCCGGGCCCTCGGTCAGCAGCTCGCCGTTGTCCAGCTCCAGCGCCGGCACGTAGCCCTTCGGATTGATCTGCCAGAAATCGTGCCCGGAAGCGGTGCGCTTGGCCTGCGTGTCCACCTTCTCCAGTTGCAGCGGCAAGCCGAGTTCCCGCGCGACGATGTGCGGAGAAAGCGAGCACGCGCCTGCCGAGTAATAGAGCTTCATGGAATCTCCTTTTCGAAAACGCCGCCACCACGGCGGCCGTCTGAATATCTTATGACAACTTGGTAACTGATAGATACCATATTACTGGCAGTTATCTGTAGAATGTGGTATCCAGCCGGTTACCAGAGACATTCGCATCGCCATGGGCCTGCCGCTCAGAAAAAGCCGGGTCGCCGCGCCGCCGCCTGCCTGCCCGCTCACGGAAACGCTGGCTCTGCTGCGCGGCGCGTGGGCGCCCAATGTGGTCTGGTATCTGAGCGCGGGACCGCGCCGCTTCGGCGAGTTGCGCCACGACATCCCGCGCATTTCCGCGCGCGTGCTGAGCGCGCGCCTGCGCGAACTGGAAACGCGCGGGCTGGTCATGCGGCGCCTGCTCGATACCTCACCGCCTTCGGCCGAATATTCGCTGACCGAGCTCGGCCGCGAACTGCTGCCGGCGATCGAGGCGCTGGCCAGTGTCGGCCGCAAGTTGATCCAGCAGTGGGAGAAAAACGGCGGGACGCACGCGTCGCCGCGGCGCAAGGCCCGAGCGCGATGAGCCGCCCCCCGATCGAAGTGCGCGGCAGTACGAGGCTGCCGCTCGGCATGCCTGCGGCGCGCTTCCTGCGCGACTACTGGCAGAAGCGGCCGCTGCTGATCCGCAATGCGTTTGCGGATTTCGTTTCGCCATTGTCGGCGGATGACTTGGCCGGGTTGGCCTGCGAGGAATCGGCGTTGTCGCGGATCGTGCTGCGAGAGCATATCCATGCATCGTCATTCCGGAGCCGTTCGCAACGCGAACGGAATCCGGAATCTGCTTTTGCCACCTCGAGAAAAGCAGATTCCGGATCGCCGCTTCGCGGCGTCCGGAATAACGGTTGGGTTGTGCGCACCGGCCCGTTTTCCGAATCCGATTTCGCGATGCTTCCGGAATCCCACTGGACCCTGCTGGTGCAGGATGTCGACAAGTGGGATGCAGATGTCGCCGCCCTGCTCCACCGTTTCGATTTCCTGCCGAGCTGGCGCATCGACGACGTGATGGTGAGCTACGCCACCGATGGCGGCGGCGTCGGTGCGCACGTCGATCAATATGACGTGTTTCTTCTGCAAGGCTCCGGACAACGGCGCTGGCGCATCAGCACCGATCCGCGCGCGTCGCAAGAATTCCGCGATGAAGTCGAATTGAAACTGCTGCGCGAATTCCGCCCGACGTATGAATGGACGCTCGATCCCGGCGACATGCTGTATCTGCCGCCTAGCATCCCGCATGACGGCATCGCGATCGGCGAATGCATGA
>DATFCO010000311.1:0-2981 GCA_035253005.1 Rhodanobacteraceae bacterium | reverse complement strand
ACCGGCGCGGGATTGCTGGCACAGCCGGCGAGCAGAGCGCCGGCTACGACAATTGCGAGCAACGAAATCAGGTTACGCATGGCGCGGCAAGGATAACCGAGTCGCGTCGCATTCCGAACATCACCGCAACCAAAACCAGATCACCAGCGCGACGATCAGCGCGACGACCGCCCAGCCCGCGGTTTCGATGTGCTTGTGCAGCGCGCGTTCGGCGCGTTCGCCGCCAAGGCGGATCACGCCCGCGACCAGGAACACGCGTTTGCCGCGGCCGATCGCCATGCCGGCGATGAACGGCAGGATCGGCATGCCGACGATGCCGCAGGCCCATGTGGACACCTTCAGCGGGATCGGCACGAAACCCGCGGCGACCAGCAGCCAGAACGCCTTCCACGGATGCGCATGGGCATCGGCGCCGAGTTGCTTCACCAGCGCATCGAGATGCGGCAGCCAGCCGATCTGCGCCAGCAAAGGTTTCACCGCGCCGAAGGCGTAGTGGCCGAGCGCATAGCCGATGAAGGAACCGCAGAGCGAACCGGCCAGACTGATGGATGCGAACAGCCACCATTTGCGCGGCCGCGCCAGCGTCATCGGTGCCAGCATCACTTCCGGCGCGACCGGAAAGATAAAGGCCTCGAAGAAGCTCAACACGAACAGCCAGATTTCCGCGCGCGGATTGGCCGCCCACGCCAGCGCGCGTTCGTAGAGCGGACGGAAGATTTTCATGCGCGGGAGCGCGCGCTCACGTCACGCCACCCAGCAGCGGGACGAATGACACCTCTTCCAGCTCGTCGCTTGTCCACCCGTCGTCCTGCCTGCGCATGCGCGTCAGCTTTTGCTTGCCGGGCGGACCGAGCGGTGCGACGAGCACGCCATCGGGTGACAACTGATCGAGCAATTTCTGCGGCACCGATTCGCCGGCGGCTGTCAACACGATCGCATCGAACGGCGCCTCGCTCGGCCAACCGATGTTGCCGTCGTCGTGGCGCGTGCGGATGTTCTCCAGTTTCATGCTGCGAAATCGCCGACGTGCCTGCCGCAGCAGTTCCTCGATCCGCTCGACGGTGTAAACCGTTTCCACCAGCGAGGCCAGCACTGCGGCCTGATAACCGGAGCCGGTGCCGATTTCCAGCACGCGTTTCGGGATGCCGCGCTCGATCAGCAATTCGGTCATGCGCGCGACCACCCACGGCTGCGAGATGGTCTGGCCCAGGCCGATCGGCAACGCGACGTCTTCGTACGCGCGGCTGCTGAGCGCTTCATCGATGAAAAGATGCCGCGGCGTGGTGCGGATCACGTCCAGCACGCGCGGATCCTTGATGCCTTCTTCGCGCAACCGGGCGACCAGACGATCGCGCGCACGCTGCGAAGTCATGCCGCTACCGTGCTTGGGCGCGGCGCCGAACAAAGCGCTCATGCCGCTTGCTCCCCATCAACCGATGCATCGAGCGCGCTCGACAATGCGCCGACCCAGTGAGCCACCTTGTCCAGTGCCTGATAGCGGGTGAGGTCGACATGGATCGGCGTCACCGAGACGAAACCGTTGCGCACCGCGTGAAAATCGGTGCCGGGACCGTCGTCTTCGGCATCGCCCGCCGGACCGATCCAGTACACCAGCCTTCCGCGCGGATCGTGCTGCGGGATGCAGGGTGCCGCGCGGTGGCGCCGGCCCAGGCGCGAAACCTCGAAGCCGCGGATCTCGTGCCAGTCGCGATCGGGCACGTTGACATTCAATATGGTGTCAGCCGGCAGCGGATCGACCAGCAGGCGCTTGGTCAATAGCAGCACCGCGCGCGCGGCGGATTCGTAGTGCATGCCGCGGCGGTCGTCCGCCACCAACGAAACCGCGATCGCGGGCAGACCGAGGAAGCGGCCTTCCATCGCCGCCGACACGGTGCCGGAATAGATCACGTCGTCGCCGAGATTGGCGGAGCTGTTGATGCCGGACACCACGATGTCCGGTTCGTCTTCCAGCAAGCCGGAGAGCGCGAGGTGTACGCAATCGGTGGGCGTGCCGAACACGCGATAGCGGTTCTCCTGCAACTTCTGCACGCGCACCGGGAGGTCCAGCGTCAGCGAATTGCTGGCGCCGGAGCGGTCGCGGTCCGGCGCCACCACGATCACCTCGCCCAGTTCGGCGAGATGCTCCGAGAGCACGCGCAAACCCGGCGCTTCCACGCCATCGTCGTTGCTGACCAGAACGCGCATCTCGCTCCCGTGATTCGTGCAGAACGCGGCGCGCCGACGCTTGGCCGCAATCGGGAAGTTTAGCCGATCCGGTGGGTTCCGCTCGCTCTGAGCCCTTCGACACACCAGGACAGGCTACGCTCGCGCAAGCGAGCAGAGTCGAAGCGCCCTTCGACTTCGCGGTCTACGACCGCTACGCTCAGGGCGAACGGGATTCCTATGTCACGCAAGCGAAAAACAGAATCCGCGCACGCCACCGACGAAGACTCGCGCCTCTTCCGCGAATCGATCGGCAAAGTGCGTCCGCTTGCGCCGCGGTCGTCCGGAGCGCAAACACGCAAGTCCCCGCCTGCGCCGCACCCGGCGATGTTCGAAGCCGACGAAGCCGCCGTGCGCGATGAGCTGTTGGATTCGGCCATCGATCCCGCCGCGCACGAAGTCGGCGAGGAACTGCTTTATCTGCGCGAAGGCCATTCGCCGCAGTTGTTGAAGCAGTTGCGCCGCGGACGTTTCAGTGTCGAGGACGAAATCGATCTGCACCAGATGAACGACCGCAGCGCACGCGTCACGCTGGATGAATTTTTGGCCGAATGCAAACGGCGCGGCGTGCGCTGCGCGCGCATCGTGCACGGCAAGGGTCTGCGTTCCGGCAGCGTGGGGCCGGTGCTGAAGCGGATGACCGACCGCGTGTTGCGCCGGCGCGATGACGTGCTCGCTTTCGCTTCAGCACGCCCGGCGCAAGGCGGCACCGGCGCGACGGTGGTGCTGTTGCGCGGTTCGCGCAGGCGCTGAGGTGC
>DATFCO010000310.1:0-7633 GCA_035253005.1 Rhodanobacteraceae bacterium | reverse complement strand
GCCGAAATCCGCGCGACCGATGTGCGCACGCACGCCGACGGCATCGATTTCATGCTGCGCACACCGAACGGCGAAGGCGCGGTGCATTCGCGATTGCTCGGCGCTTTCAACGTTTCCAACCTGCTGGCGGTGGCCGGCGTCCTGTGTGCACTGGACACGCCGTTCACCTCGATCCGCGCTGCACTGGAAACGCTCGAACCTGTGGCCGGCCGCATGAACCGACTGGGCGGCGGTCCCTGCCCGCTGGTCGTGGTCGATTACTCGCACACGCCCGATGCCTTGCAGCAGGCATTGACGACGTTGCGCGCGCACTGCGAAGGAAAGTTGATCTGCGTGTTCGGCGCGGGCGGCGATCGCGACCAGGGCAAGCGTCCGCAGATGGGTGCGATCGCGGAACAATATTCCGACCTCGCCATCGTCACCGACGACAACCCGCGCGGTGAAAACGGCGATGCCATCGCCGCGCAAATCCTCGCCGGCTTCGCGCAACCGCAGCGCGCGATCGTGCAGCGCGACCGCGCGCGCGCGATCGAACTGGCGTTGAACGAAGCGAACGCGGGCGACGTGGTGCTGATCGCGGGCAAGGGCCACGAGACCTATCAAGAGATCGGCGGCGTCAAGCGGCCGTTCGACGATCTGGTGGTGGCTCGCACTGTCTTGGCGAGGTCATGCGGATGATGCAGAACTTCCTGCCACCGCTTTTCAGCCCCCTTGAGTCAAGGGCTGAGGCTGCGCGCTACGCGATGCAAAGTGATGCATCGCGTGCGCAGCCGAAGGCCCGAGACAGGAGCCGAGGGCGGGGTTGCTTGGCGAGATCAGGAGGATCGAGCCTAGCAACAGCCGCTTGCGCAGCAAGCGGCTGGGGGCTGTGGGTGTGCGACCTGGAGGCGCGCGCATGTTGAACCTGCGCCTCTCCGAAGTCGCCCTGTGGACGCACGGCACGCTGCACGGCGCAGACGCGCAAGCGCGCGGCGTCTCCACCGACACGCGCAAGCTCATCCCCGGCGAGTTGTTCGTGGCGATCAAGGGCGAACATCACGATGGCCACGATCATCTCGCGCAGGCTGCGCAACAGAGCGCGGCCGGCGCGCTGGTTTCGCGGCGAGTCGACGCGCAACTGCCGCAGGTGGTCGTCGCCGATACCGTGCTTGCACTGGGCGATCTCGCCAGCGCGGTGCGCGCGCAGCGGCGCGCGCGCGTGGTCGGCATCACCGGTTCCAACGGCAAGACCACGGTGAAGACGCTCACCGCGTCGATCCTGCAGCACCACGGCCGCACGCACAGCAACGCCGGCAATTTCAACAACGAGATCGGCCTGCCGTTGTCGCTGCTGTCGATGCCCGAAGACGCGCAATACGCAGTGATCGAGATGGGCGCGGGCAAGCCGGGCGACATCGCTTATCTCGCCGCCATCGCGCGGCCCGAAGTCGGCCTCGTCAACAACATCGCGCCCGCGCATCTTGAGCGCATGGGTTCGCTGGAAGGCGTGGCCGAAACCAAGGGCGCGATGTATCAGGCACTGCCGGCCGACGGCACGGCGGTGATCAATACCGATGATGCGTTCGCGGATTTCTTCGCTGGCCTCGCGGGCTCAAGGCGCGTGTTGCGGTTCGGCTTCGACAGCGATGCGGACTTGCATGCCGCGTCGATGGAGACGCGCGCCGACGGCAGCACATTCACCCTGATCACGCCGGACGGTTCGCAGCGCGTGCGACTGCCGTTGCCGGGCCGCCACAACATCGCTAACGCGATGGCGGCATCCGCACTCGCGTTCGCATTGGACGTACCGCTGACGACGATCGTCGTTGGGCTGGAGAACGTCAACGCGGTCGGCGGACGCCTGCAACGACGCAAGGCACCGCGCGGCTGGCACGTGATCGACGACAGCTACAACGCCAATCCCGGTTCGGCCGCAGCGGCGATCGCAACGCTGGCGTTGCAACCGGGCGAGCGCTGGCTGGTGTTGGGCGATATGGCGGAACTCGGCGCGAACGCCGTCGCGCTGCACGCGCAGATCGGCGAACAGGCGCGCGATGCGGGCATCGACAAGCTGTTCGCCATCGGTGCGTTGTCGCAACATGCGGCGCGCGCATTCGGCACGAAAGCGCAGCACTTCAACGATCAATCGCAATTGATCGACGCGCTGCGCGCGCAGCTGCACGCGGGCGTCACCGTGCTGGTGAAGGGTTCGCGCTCCTCGGCGATGGAACGCGTGGTCGCCGGCCTGCTGGACGGAAACGGGGGAGGTGCGCGCCATGCTGCTTGAACTGGCGCTGTGGCTGGAACGCCACTACGGCGCCTTCCGCCTGTTCGAATACATCACCTTCCGCACGATCCTGGCGGCATTGACCGCGCTCGCGGTTTCGCTGTGGGCAGGACCCGCGCTGATCCGCCGCCTGACCGCGATCAAGGTGGGGCAGGTGGTGCGCAGCGACGGTCCGCAGTCGCATCTGTCCAAGGCGGGCACGCCGACCATGGGTGGCGCGCTGATCCTCGCGGCGATCGGCGTTTCGACCCTGCTGTGGGCCGACCTGCGCAACCGCTACGTGTGGACGGTGCTGATCGTGACGATCGCGTTCGGCGCGATCGGTTTCTACGACGACTACCGCAAACTGGTGCTGCGCGATGCGCGCGGGCTGCCGGCGCGCTGGAAATATCTGTTGCAGTCGTTGATCGGATTGGCTGCCGCGCTGTTTCTGTTCTACAGCGCCGACGTGCCGGCCGCGACGGCGCTGTACCTGCCGCTGTTCAAGCAGGTCGCGCACCCGCTCGGCGCGGCGTTCGTGGTGATCGGCTATTTCTGGATCGTCGGGTTTTCCAACGCGGTGAATCTCACCGACGGCCTGGATGGTCTGGCGATCATGCCTTCCGTGCTGGTTGCGGGTGCATTGGGTGTATTCGCGTATCTCTCCGGCAACGCGGTGTTCTCAAACTACCTGCAGATCCCGGGCATTCCCGGAGCGGGCGAACTCAGCGTGTTCTGCGGTTCGCTGACGGGCGCGGGATTGGGTTTCCTCTGGTTCAACACCTATCCGGCGCAGGTGTTCATGGGCGACATCGGCGCGCTGGCGGTGGGCGCCGCGCTCGGTTGCGTGGCGGTGATCGTGCGCCAGGAAATCATCCTGCTGGTGATGGGCGGTTTGTTCGTGATGGAAACCGCATCGGTGATGTTGCAGGTCGCGAGTTTCAAATTGACCGGCAAGCGCATCTTCCGGATGGCACCGATCCACCACCACTTCGAATTGAAGGGCTGGCCCGAGCCGCGCGTGATCGTGCGCTTCTGGATCATTTCGGTGGTGCTGGTTCTGGTGGGACTGGCGACGTTGAAAGTGAGATGACATGACCGACTGGTTCGCGCAATCGCAGGCACAGCGTCGGCAAGGCCGTTACGACCCGTGGCTGCTGGCGGCGGCGATCACGCTCGCGGTGTTCGGCGTCGTCATGGTCGCGTCCAGTTCGATCGCGGTCGCGGATGGCCAGCACATCGGCGAGTTTTATTACCTGCAGCGCCACGTGATGTTCCTCGGGCTGGGCAGCGCGATGGGTTTCGCGCTGATGAAGGTCGAGCTGAAGCTGATGGAGAAGTACGCCTTCGGCGCGATGCTGATCGGCTTCGCGCTGCTGCTGGCGGTGTTCGTGCCGCACTTCGGCATGCGCATCAATGGTGCGCGCCGCTGGATCAATCTCGGCCTGATCGGCTTTCAGCCGGTGGAAGCCGTGAAGCTGGTGATCGTGCTGTATCTGGCGAGTTATCTCGTGCGCCATCGCGAAGGCGTGGAGCGGCAGTTCTTCGGCGTGTTGAAACCGATGTGCGTCGCGGGTCTCACCGCGGTGCTGCTGCTGGCCCAACCGGACTTCGGTTCGGCCGCGCTGATCGGCGTCGTGACCGTCGGGATGATCTGGCTGGCCGGCGCGCGCATGCGCTATCTCGCGATCATGGCGATTCCGCTGCCGCCGATCGCGATGTATCTGGCGCTGTCCACCGACTATCGCGTCAAGCGGCTGACCTCGTTCCTCGATCCCTGGAAGGATCCGTTCAACGACGGCTTCCAGTTGACGCAGGCGTTGATCGCGATCGGCCGCGGCGAGTGGTTCGGCGTGGGCCTCGGCGCCAGCGTGCAGAAACTTTTCTACCTGCCCGAAGCGCACACCGATTTCATCCTCGCGGTGATCGGCGAGGAACTCGGGCTCGCGGGCATCGTGTTCGTGCTGGGATTGTTCGCGCTGCTGGTCGGGCGCGGATTGATGCTGGGCCTGCGTGGCGTGGAGATCAATCAGCGCTTCGCGGGTTACGTCGCCTTCGGCATCTCGCTGATGATCGGCTTGCAGGCGTTGGTGTCGGTCGGCGTGAATCTGGGCGTGCTGCCGACCAAGGGCTTGACGTTGCCGCTGATCAGCTCGGGCGGTTCCAGCGTGCTGATGACCTGCGTGATGTTGGGCGTGCTGCTGCGCGCCAGTTTCGAAATCCATCGCGCCGAAGACACGCGCCGCATGGCCACGCGTCGCGATCCCCATGGGCCGGCGCAGGCGCGCGAGCCGCCGCGTAACGTGAATCCGCTTCCGCTGGCCGCGCGCGCTCGCGTCGAGCCGCACATCGGGCAGGTGCATGCGTATGAGTGACACCGCGCCCGCTCCGATCATGATCATGGCGGGCGGCACCGGCGGCCATATCTTTCCCGGCCTCGCGGTGGCGGAAGACTTGCGCGCGCGCAAGGTGCCGGTGCTGTGGCTGGGCGCATCAGGCGGGATGGAAACGAAACTGGTGCCGGCTCGCAACGTTGCGCTGCGCACCGTTCCGGTATCCGGCGTGCGGGGGAAAAACTTGATCACGCGCATCGCCGCGCCATGGATGATGCTGCGCGCGCTGTTCGTCTCGCTGCGCATCCTGCGTGAAGAAAATCCGCGCTGCGTGTTGTCGATGGGGGGGTATGTGGCAGGCCCCGGCGGCATCGCCGCGTGGCTGACGCGCAAGCCGCTGCTGGTGCACGAGCAGAACCGCGTCCCCGGTTTCACCAATCGCGCACTCGCGCACATCGCCAAACGCGTGCTGGCCGGTTTTGTCGATGCGTTTCCTGCAAATGCGCACGCGGAGTGGACCGGCAATCCGGTGCGTGCCTCGATCGCCACGTTGCCGCCGCCGGAGCAGCGTTTCGCCGGGCGCGGCGATTCGATGCCGCAACTGCTGGTGCTGGGCGGCAGCCGCGGCGCACGCGCCTTGAACCTGCGCGTGCCCGATGCGCTCGCGCTGATCCCTGAAGACAAACGTCCGCGCGTGTTGCATCAGTGCGGCGCCGATCACGTCGAAGCCACGCGCGCGGCGTATGCGCGCGCGCAGGTCGAAGCGGAAGTCGTGCCCTTCATCGAGGACATGGCTGCGGCGTACGCGCGGGCCGATCTCGCGATCTGCCGCGCGGGCGCGTTGACGTTGGCGGAACTCGCCGCCGCAGGTTTGGGCGCGATCCTGATCCCGTTCCCGCATGCCGTGGACGATCACCAGACCCGCAACGCGCAAGCCTTCGTGGACATCCACGCGGCGGAAGTGGTGCAGGAGCGTGACTTCCAGATGGCGCGCTTCGCCACGTTGCTGCAACGCCTGCTGGGCGACCGCGCGAAGTTGCTGGCGATGGCGCAGGCCGCGCGTACCCTGGCGAAACCGGAAGCCGCGGCCACGATCGCGCAGCGTTGCCTGGAGGCGGATCGATGACGCCGCGTCCGCTGCCACCGCACGGCGACATCATGCAGGCGTTCCGCCGCGTGCATTTCATCGGCATCGGCGGCGCCGGCATGAGCGGGATCGCCGAGGTGCTGCACACGCTGGGTTACTCCGTGTCGGGCTCCGACGTGCATGCATCGCCGGTCACCGACCGGTTGCGCGAGATGGGCATCGAGGTGCAGATCGGCCATGACGCGCGCAACGTGGACGGCGCGGACGCGGTGGTTACTTCCAGCGCCATCAAGCGTGACAACCCGGAACTCACCGCCGCGCGCGAACGACGCATTCCGCTGGTGCCGCGCGCGGAGATGCTGGGTGAGCTGATGCGTTTCCGCCGCGGCATCGCGGTCGCCGGCACGCACGGCAAGACCACCACCACGAGCCTCGTCGCCAGCGTGCTGGCCGAAGCCGGTTACGACCCGACCTTCGTGATCGGCGGGCAACTGCTTTCCGCCGGCGCGCACGCGAAACTCGGCGCGGGCGAATACCTCGTCGCCGAAGCCGACGAATCGGATGGTTCGTTTCTGCTGCTGTCACCGGTGATCGCGGTGGTCACCAACATCGATGCCGATCACCTGGAGAACTACCACGGCGATTTCGCCGAGGTGAAGAAGGCTTTCGCGGATTTCCTGCATCGGCTGCCGTTCTATGGCTTGGCCGTGCTGTGTGTGGACGATCCGGAAGTGCAACAACTCGCGCGCGCCACGCCGCGTAATGTGCTGACTTACGCGATCGAGCGCGATGCCGACGTTCGCGCCAGCAACGTGCGCGCGCACGGCGCGACGATGCGATTCGATCTGCACCTTCCCGATGGCGCCGCGCAGGCGGTGACGTTGAATCTGCCCGGTCGCCACAACGTGCTCAATGCCCTGGCGGCCAGCGCGATCGGCTGGCAACTGGGCGTGGGAGCGGCGGCGATCGCGCAGGCGCTTGCAAAATTCCAGGGCGTCGGCCGGCGTTTCAACCGGCGCGGCGAGATCGCGTTGGATCGCGGCCGCGCGTTGCTGATTGACGACTACGGCCATCATCCGCGCGAACTGGCGGCGGTGTTCGAAGCCGCGCGCGGCGGCTGGCCTGATCGCAGGCTCGTGGTAGCGTTCCAGCCGCACCGCTACACGCGCACGCGCGATCTGCTGGACGACTTCGCCGCGGTGCTGAGCGAAGCCGATTTGCTGTTCCTGACCGACGTCTATCCCGCGGGCGAAGCGCCGATCGCCAACGCCGACGGCCGCGCGCTGGCGCGCGCGGTGCGCGCGCGCGGCAAGGTCGATCCGGTGTTCGTCGAACATCCGCGCGAATTGCGCACCGTGCTGCCGGCGTTGTTGCGCGACGGCGATCTGCTTTTGCTGCTGGGCGCGGGCGACATCGGCGCGGCCGCGAACGAACTTGCCGCCACGGGCGAATTGAAGACTCGAGGTGCCGCATGAAGCGCGTAGACGACCCGCGCGCATTCGGTCGCGTCGCCGTGGTGATGGGCGGGCGTTCTGCCGAGCGCGAGGTGTCGCTGGATTCCGGGCGCAACGTGCTCGCCGCGTTGAAGGCGCGCGGCGTGGACGCGCACGCGATCGACGGCATTCCCGCCTTGTTGGACGCCGTGCGCGCCGGCCACTTCGCGCGCGTGTTCAACATCCTGCACGGCCAGCACGGCGGCGGCGAGGACGGCGTGCTGCAAGGCGCACTGCAATCGCTCGGCATTCCTTTCACGGGATCCGGCGTGCTCGGCTCCGCACTCTCGATGGACAAGGTGCGCAGCAAATACGTGTGGGTCGCGCTCGGTCTGCCGACGCCGAAGTTCGTGCCGCTGCCGCGCGGCGCGGAGGCGGCGCGCGTGCACGCTGCCGCACGTGAACTTGATTTTCCACTGATCGTGAAGCCTGCCTGCGAAGGTTCCAGCGTCGGCGTCTCGCGTGTGTTCGAGGA
>DATFCO010000309.1:0-15707 GCA_035253005.1 Rhodanobacteraceae bacterium | reverse complement strand
CGATCTGTTCCGGATCGCAGAACGGCGGTTCGACAAGCTCGCCGCGTCCGGCAAGCCGTTCAACCTGGATCTCCTGACGATCGACAATCACCCGCCGCACGGCCGGCCTTCGCCCGGCTGTCCGAAGTACGTTGCCAATTCCAACGATGTCTTGCAGGCAGTGCATTGCACCGACTCTCTGGTCGGCGAATTTCTTGACGCAATCAGTGGCAATCCGGCCTGGAAAAACACCGTGGTGGTGGTGATGAGCGATCACGAATCGTTGCGCAATGACGCGTGGCCGCTTTATCCGTCGTCGTACAAACGGCGACCTCTGCTGTTCGTGCTGAACGCGGGGCAGGGCGAGCGACCGATGCGCTTCTACCACATGGACATCGCGCCCACCGTGCTGCACCTGATGGGCGTAGCGACCAACGCGGAGTTTCTTGCCGGAGCCGATCGCAGTGAAGCAGATGCGCCGGGCAGTCCACTGGTCGACAGTCCGCAGGATGTCGCGGTGCTGCGGCACGCGCTGTGGGCGCGCACGCAACCGGTAACGCTGTGTACACAGGGTGTGCTGGTAGGTGCGGCGGCCGATGGTTTGATGATCGGCGGCCATGAAGTGCCTCTGTCGAATCGCGGCGGGCGATTGGCAGGTCTGACCGCCGATCAGACATGGGCCCTGCTGATCGGGCCGAAGGACATCAACGAGACCGTGATCGCCTCGGCGCAATTACCTGCGATCGAGACCAGACGAGAGGACGAGAGGATTCTTCTTGTGCGGCCCGACGTGGAAGCACCGCCTGCGCGGACGTTTTCAATCGAATGGATCGGCCGCGGCGGAGCGCGAGCATTGCTGGCGGACGTGCCGCGACTGGAGAATCTGCAGATCGAATCGCCCGATTGTGCCGGGTTGGTCGACGAGGTCGACCGCGCGGTGGCGCGTGGCGCAGTTCTCGATATGCGCGAGCACTTCACGGCACGGACGGCACCTCTTTATCCGGCTTTGCCGGCGTTGGTCGATTTCACCTCCGCTTCTGCGCGTGCATTCGAGCGTGAACTGGGCTGGACCCTGCCCGCTGCGTGGGGCACCTGGTCCATGGGCCCGCTGGCGAGTCTCGGGTTCAGGTTGCCATCTTCGCACTGCCACGACATGCCGGTGCGCTTCGTGGTGAGGCCGTACCTGACCGCCTCACGTCCGCGCCTCGCGGTAAAAATTTCGAGCAACGGCCGCGCGGTGGCTGCGTGGCAATTCGATGGCGATGCATCGACGCGCACCGTCGAAACTTCGATTGTCACGCCGGATCCGGAATGTCGCGTCGATCTGCGGTTCCAGTTTGAACGGCCGGACGCTGCACCACCGCCCTATCCGCATGGCGAGGATCCGAGGCCCTTGCAACTCGATTTCTTGCGAATGAATGCCGTCACTTGGGCAAGCGCGCCGAAATGATGCTCTTCGCTTCAGAGGACATTCGTCGGCCCAATCGCGGTGACTGACGCGGATCTCCGGCGATACAGTCAGATCCGTGATGGCCGGTGGTGCGCGGGACGCGGAGCCTTGTCATGTATGCTCAACGGCTTTGAACATGCGGAGAGGACAGGTGCAACACGAGCGCCGACAGCGAGACGCGGGAATCGCCTTGACGATCGGTCTGCTGGCGCTCCCGGCTCTCGGTGTGCACGCGTGGATGGCGGCGACGTTTCCGTCTTATGCGCACGGCGCGTTGATGCAGGACGTGCCATTCACGTTTTGCTGGTGCGCGTTGCTGGTGCTGTTTGCGCGCTGGCGGCTGATCGTATTTCTGTCCTGGCCGCTGGCGTGGCTGGTGTATCTGGTGTGGCTTTTTCTGGTGCTTGGCGAAGGAGTTTCCTATTCGCTGCAGGCAGACACGTTCAACGCGCGTTTCTTTGCGCATCTGAATCCGGTCAATCTCGCCACTGGATTGCGCGCATTTCCGTGGATGATCGGAGGCGGCATCGTTGTGCTGGCCGCCATGGCGGTGCTGAGCGCCTTCTTGCTCTGGCGCGCCGGAAGCTGGAACCGCTCCACGCCGCGCCGGGGTGCGTTGCGCAAGGCCGGCATCCTGGCCGCACTGGCACTGCTGGTACTTGGCCTCGATTCGGCGCCGCGCCGATTGGGCATGTATTTCGTGCAGGTCGAACAATCCGCGCATTTCGCCGATACGCCGCAGGGCAGAGCGGTGGCGAAACTCCTGAATCTCTATCCGACCAAGCGTTCGCACGTGATCGCCGCGCCCGGCAAGGATCTGGTGATCATCTACATGGAGTCCCTGGAGCGGCAGTTCTGGGATCCCCGCGCGTATCCGGGATTGACCCCGAATCTGGATCGCCTGCGCAGCGAAGGTCTGGATTTCTCCGGTTTCGAGACCTTTAGCGGCGCCGGCTACACAATGGCGGGACTGTTCGCCTCGCAATGCGGCGTCCCGTTTTTCAGCAGCGCATTCGCCGGTATCGACGAAGTTGCGGGCAATGACACCGATCTCGCGACGTTCCAGCCGAAACTCGCATGCCTGGGAGACGTGCTGCACCAGGCGGGATACCGTCAGGTATTTCTCGGCGGCGCGCCGATCACCTTTTCCAACAAGGGCGAGTTCTTCTCGGTCCACGGCTATAACGAGGCGCTGGGCCTGACCGAACTGGAAGAAAAAGCAAACGGGGAGTTGCCGCAGTCGGGCTGGGGCCTCTACGACAGCACCTTGTTCGATATCGCGCTGCAGCGTTACCGGAAACTGGAAGCGCGAGGCAAACCGTTCAATCTCACCCTGCTGACACTGGATACACATCCTCCGCACGGACGTCCGTCGCCGGGATGCCCGCCCTATGGCCGGAATGCCAACACGATGTTGCAGGCGGTGCATTGCACCGACCACCTGATCGGCCGCTTCATCGACGAGCTGTCGAAGGAGCCGGACTGGAACCGAACGGTGGTGGTGATCATGAGTGATCACCTCGCCATGCGAAACGACGCCGAACCGTCTTATCCGGAGCACTACCATCGCCAACCGGCGTTGCTGGTCCTCAATGCCGGCCGGGGCGTGCGCTCCGGGCGCATGTATCACATGGACATCGCCCCGACCGTGCTGCACCTGCTGGGCGTGCGCAGCAATGCCAGCTTCATCGCGGGCGCAGATCGCAGTGCACCGGATGCGCCGGGCAGCGCGCTGGTCGATGACCCGGTGACAGAATCAGTGTTACGCAAGGCTTCGTGGTCGCATACCAACCGCTTCGAGTTGTGCCACGGGAGCGAACTGCTCGGCTGGGCGTCCGACGGCGAATTCGATCTGGGCGGCCGCGCGCTACCGATGAGCTATCTCGGCGAACCGGCCGCCGGAATCCGCACCGGCCAATCCCTCGATTTCTTCATCGATCGTGATAATGCCAAACTGCTTATTGTCGATGCCGGTCAGCAGCGGCCGCTGCTCGCTGCACGCGGCAAGACCAGCGTGTTGATGATCCGGCCGTTGCCGGTCACGCAGCGCGGCTCGGGAACATTCACGGTCGACTGGCTGGGCAAGGCCGGTGCGATCGCGCACATCGCGGACATTCCACGCTTGCGGGGGTTGACGATCCGATCATCCGATTGCGCGGCGCTGTTGCGACAGGCGGACGGGGCGCAAACCGGACAAGATCTGGACTTCAGTGGCCGCTTCGAGGCGAGCGTCGCGCCGTACGCCGGCATGCCCGCGGCGCCCAAACGAGCCAAGTTCACCAAACCCGAAGCGCTCGAGTTCGAACGCGGCTTGGGTTGGCTGTGGCCGCAGACTTGGGGAAGTTGGGCTTGGGGTGATGAAGCCGCGCTTGGATTGCGGGTGACAACTCCGCAATGCAAAGCGATATTGCGGATGAATGCGGATCCCTATCTCCCCTCCTCGCGGCCGGCACTGGATACGCAGGTATGGGTCAATGGCGAACTGGCGACGACTTGGCATTTCCGGCGCGACGATTCGCCGAAAGTGCCGCAGAGTTCCGGAGATGTGCACACCATTCTCCCGCTGAGCGTACCGCTCACTGGCGACGAGCACTGCGATGCGCAAGTCGAACTGCGCTTCGTGCGCCCCGGACCACGGCCGGCGGTGATTCCCGCAGGCGAGGATTCACGCGATCTGCAACTGCGCGTGCTCGACGCCAGCATCGATGAGACGGCCTCGGCTGACCGTTGAGAAGCTGCGCGCAACGCGCGGTGGTTGCCGCGGGGATGCCGCTCCGCGACAATTTCGCGGCACGCGCGGAGAGGGTCGGCCGCAACCCCAAGGTGATCCGAGTGTGCGCCGGGGGATCCACGGACTAGCTGAAGGTGTCGGAGCTTCCGTCACATGAAATTGATGCTGCTCGCGATCTGGCAATACCGCCATTTCATCCTGACCTCGATACGAAACGACCTGCGCACGCGTTTCGCGCGCAGCCGGCTGGGCGCCATATGGATGATCCTGCAGCCGCTGGCGCAAGGCGCCATCTACGCACTGGTGCTTGCGCGGGTTCTGGGCAGCAAACTCCCCGGCACCACCAATCGTTATGCCTACGTGATCTACCTGTTGGCCGGACTGGCGGCGTGGTCGTTGTTCGCGGAGGTAATCACCCGCTGCCTGACGATCTTTGTAGACAACGCCAGCTTGCTGAAGAAGATGATGTTTCCGCGTATCTGTCTGCCGCTGATCGTGTCGGGTTCGTGTCTGCTGAACAATCTCTTCCTGCTCCTCGCCACGATCGGTATTTTCATCGTGATCGGAAACGAGCCGGGTTGGATGTGGCTGTGGCTGCCCGTGTTGATCGGCATCACGCTGGTTTTCGCTTTGGCCTTGGGTCTGATCCTTGGGGTACTGAACGTATTCGTGCGCGACGTCGCCCAAGTCATGACCGTGGTAATGCAATTGTGGTTCTGGCTCACTCCGATCGTTTATGTCGTCAACATTCTCCCCGGCACCTTCGCGACCGTGCTGCGGCTGAATCCGATGTATGCGATCACGTCTTCGTATCAGCAGGTGCTGTTGTGGGGCAATCCGCCGCACATCAAGTCACTGAGTGTGATTTTTCTTGCTTCGGTGGTGATGCTGGGCCTGGCAATGGGACTATTCCGCAAGGCCTCGCCGGATATGGTGGATGTGCTGTGAGCACGGCGGTACTGAAAATCCACGACTTGGGCAAAGCGTTCCGCGAGTACGACATGGAGTGGCAGCGGATGCTGTCCTGGTTCGGAGCAAGGCAGAAGCCGGCGAACGAAGCATGGGTGCTGCGCCATGTCAGCTTTCAGCTTTTCGCCGGGGAATGCGTTGGCATCGTCGGCCAGAACGGCGCCGGCAAGAGCACCCTGCTGAAACTGGTCACCGGCACGCTCAGGCCGAGCGAAGGTTCGGTACGTGCAAGCGGCCGGATCGCTGCCATTCTGGAACTGGGGATGGGCTTCAATCCGGATCTGACCGGACGCGACAATGCGCGATATACGGCGGGTCTGATGGGCCTGAGTCCGCAGCAGATCGACTCGATCATGCCGGCTGTGGAGGAGTTTGCCGAGATCGGAGAATACTTCGACCAACCTCTGCGCACTTATTCGAGCGGCATGCAAATGCGGGTCGCTTTCAGCGTGGTGACCGCGATCCGGCCGGAAATCCTGATCATCGACGAGGCACTGTCGGTGGGGGATGCCTATTTTGCCCACAAGAGCATGGCGCGGATTCGGGAATTTCGCGCACAGGGAACCACGCTGCTTTTCGTCTCGCACGATCCAGGCGCGATCCAGTCGTTGTGTGATCGCGCGATCCTGCTCGAACGCGGGCGCATGCTGATGGACGGCACCCCGAATGCGGTGATGGATTACTACAACGCGCTGATCGCGGAAAAGGAAAACGCGTCCGTGGAAGTGCGCCAGCTCCAGTCCGGCTTGGCTCAGACGATTTCCGGAACTCGCGAGGCAGTCGTGGAATCGATCGGCCTGTTCAACGGCGCCGGCGAACCGGTCGAATTCGTGAATGTCGGCGAACCGGTGGAGTTGCGGGTGAGCGCGCGCGCGTACGGAGACATCCCGAGGCTCGTGTTCGGCTACATGATCAAGGATCGACTGGGGCAACCTGTGTTCGGCACCAACACGCACCACACCCGCCAGGCACTCGAGCAACTGAGGGATGGCCAAACCGTCGAGTTCCGGATTTCATTTCCGATGAATCTCGGCCCCGGCAGTTATTCGGTATCGACGGCTCTTTGCAGCACCGATACCCATCTGATCGACAACTACGAATGGCGCGATCTCGCGCTGCTCTTTACGGTTGCCAATCAGGACCGGGATTTCTTCGTTGGCACCGCCTGGGTTCCACCGCTGATCGAGATCCGCCGCGGGCAATGAGCGAAAAGCAGCGCTCCACTTCCGAGAAGTCCCGGCGCGAGTTGCTCGACGAGCTTTATTATCTCCGGGATGTTGCCGGCGAACGCGAGCAACGCATCCTCCGGCTAGAAGCAGCCCTGATGCAGACAGGCGAAGAGCGGGCGCAACGAATCGCCCAGTTGGAGGCGGAACTAGCGGCTGCGCACGCCGCAGTGGCGACCATGGTCGGCAGCCGGTCCTGGCGAATGACCGCTCCGTTGCGGGCACTGACTCGATGGTTCTCCAAAGAAAAAGCCGGAGATTTGGATGCATCAATTGACCACACGGTTGAGCCGGCGGTCTCGCAGGGAAGCGAGATTTACCCGGCAGAGCCCATCCGTGCTGTTACGGCAGAGGCGTCGAAGCTCTCCGGCTGCGAGACTTCTCTTCCGCGTGAACGCGACGGCATTCCGCGTTTTTACGTCGACGCTACCGAAGTGATTCTGCGGGAAGGCCGCACGGGCATACAACGTGTAGTACGGGGAATCCTGCGGAGCCTGTCGGAGTCGCCCCCCGCCGGATACAACGTCGAGCCGGTTTATGCCGCGCCCGGACAATCGTATCGGGCTGCAATGGCCTCCGCCGATGGACGGCTCGTTCGGGGAACATCGCCACTGGCGATCGAGATCAGGCCCGGCGACGTGTTTCTCGGCCTGGACCACGCGATGGAAGCGGTCGTTGAACACGCGTCTGAATTCGAGGCCGTGAAGAAAGATGGTGCACGCTTCTACTTCCTCTGCAACGACACGCTGCCACTCTCGCGGCCGGACTGGTTTCCGCCGCAGGTGCATGAACTCTTCAAAGCTTGGTTGACCACCATTGCGCGCGTCGGCGACGGAATCATCTGCATTTCGCGCGCGACCGAGTCGGAGTTGCGCCGCTGGCTGGATGAACTGCAGATACAGCGCGAAACGCCACTGTTGCTCGGACACTTCCATCTGGGAGCGGACATCGCGACACCTGCCCGCGAAAACCACACGTGGAGTGCGGAGCAGCGGAGCGCGCTTAAACATCTGGGGAACATTCCCTCGTTTCTGCTGGTGGGAACGCTGGAGCCCCGCAAAGGACACGCGCAGGCGCTGGAGGCCTTCGAGCTGCTGTGGCAGCGTGGACAGCAAGTGGCTTTGGTGCTGGTGGGTTTCCAGGGCTGGATGACCGAGGTCACAGCCAGGCGAATCCGGCACCACGACGAGTTCAACCATCGGCTGTTCTGGTTCATGGGTGCCGACGACGAGTTCCTTGAAGAGTTGTATCGGAAATGCACCGCGCTGCTTGCGCCTTCCGAGGGCGAGGGTTTCGGCCTGCCCTTGATCGAAGCCGCGCGGCATGGATTGCCGATACTCTGTCGCGACATCCCGGTTTTCCGTGAGGTTGCGGGCGAACATGCGACATACTTTTCCGGCTTCGACCCTCAACCGCTGGCAAACGCGATTCGTGATTGGCTGAAACAGCGAGCGCGCGACGGCGTGGCGGAATCGAACAGGATGCGTTGGCTGACTTGGGGACAATCCGCGCGTCAGTTGCTCGATGTGTTACTCGGCGGGCAATGGGACGAATCCTGGACAGGGCCGCGCGAGTTGCCGTCCGAAACACGCAGCCATTAAGATCGCGCGTTTACCTGATCACCCGTTGCATCGGGAAAGAGGCCGCGATGCCTCGTCTGCCCTGAAGGACCGCGATGAAAACAGCCCTGATCACCGGCATTTCCGGACAGGACGGCGCCTACCTGAGCCAACTCCTGCTCGAAAAGGGCTACCGCGTGTACGGCGCATACCGGCGCACCAGCTCAGTGAACTTCTGGCGCATCGAGGAACTCGGCATCGCGCAGCACCCGAATCTGGTGTTGGCGGAATACGATCTCACCGACTCTGGTTCGAGTCTTCGTCTGCTGCAAACGTCCGAAGCCGATGAGGTCTACAACCTCGCGGCGCAGAGTTTCGTCGGGGTTTCCTTCGACCAGCCGATCACCACCGCAAAGATCACCGGGCTGGGTGCGTTGAATCTGCTCGAGGCGATCAGGATCATGCATCCGCGCACCCGTTTCTACCAAGCTTCGACATCCGAGATGTTCGGCAAGGTACAGGCGGTGCCGCAGAACGAGTCCACGCCGTTCTGGCCTCGCAGTCCCTACGGCGTGGCCAAGCTGTTCGCGCATTGGGCGACGGTCAATTATCGCGAATCCTTCGGCATCTTCGGTGCCAGCGGCATCCTGTTCAATCACGAATCTCCGCTGCGCGGCCGCGAATTCGTCACGCGCAAGATCACCGACGGCGTCGCCCGCATCAAGCTCGGCAAGCTCGAGACGCTCGAGCTCGGCAATCTGGATGCGAAGCGCGACTGGGGCTATGCGAAGGAATACGTCGAGGGCATGTGGCGGATGCTGCAAGCCGACAAGCCCGAAACATATGTGCTCGCGACCGGCCGCACAGAGACTGTGCGCGACTTCGTCGAAATGGCGTTCAAGGCTGTGGACATGGATGTGGAATGGCGTGGCACCGGCATGCACGAAACCGGAGTGTGCAGTCAGAGCGGCAAGACGGTCGTACGCATCAACCCTCGCTATTACCGCCCCGCCGAGGTCGAACTGCTGATCGGCGATCCCTCGAAGGCTGCGGCGGAACTGGGTTGGAAGGCGCAGACATCGCTGGAGGACCTGTGCGCGATGATGGTGAAAGCCGATCTGAAGCGGATCGAACGTGGCATTTCGTTCTGAACCCGCAAAACCGCGCGCGCTGGTAACCGGCTGCAACGGTTTCACCGGCCGCTATGTGATGGCGGAATTGCAGGCGGCGGGCTATGAGGTGATCGGCCTGGCGCACGACGAAGATGCGGCGCCGGAGGGCGTATTGCGCGCGAACCTTCTCGACCGCGATGCGGTGCGGCGCGCCGTCGCTGAAGCCCGTGCGGAAGCGGTCGTGCATCTTGCTGCCATTTCATTCGTCGCGCACGGGGCAGTGAATGAAATCTATGGCACCAACATCGTGGGCACGCGCAATCTTCTCGACGCGTTGGCCTCCGGCGATCTTGTCCCTCGTGTCGTGGTGCTGGCCAGCAGCGCGAACATCTACGGAAATGCCGAAGTCGAGCCGATAACGGAAGAGACGTCGCCGGCTCCCGCGAACGATTACGCCGTCAGCAAACTGGCGATGGAATGCATGGCGAGGCTGTGGATGGATCGTCTGCCGATCGTCATCGCTCGTCCGTTCAACTACACGGGCGTAGGGCAGTCGGAGAGTTTTCTGATCCCAAAGATCGTCGCGCATTTCCGGCGGCGTGCCGAGTCGGTAGAACTCGGCAACATCGAAGTGTCGCGCGATTTTTCCGACGTACGCGATGTGGCGCGAGTGTATGCGGCTCTGGTCGCCGCGGCGCCGGCGGGGCGGGTCATCAACATCTGCTCCGGCGTGGCGCACTCGCTCAAGGATGTTCTCGAGTCGATGACCGAGATCGCCGGCCATTCGATCGAGGTGAAAGTGAATCCCGCATTCGTGCGCAACAACGACGTGATGCGGTTGGTAGGGTCGACTGCACGCCTGCGCCAGTTGCTGGGCATGTCTCCGGCCATCCCGCTGCGGCAAACGCTCGAGTGGATGTACGCTGCCGCACGACGGTGAGTGTGGTACCGGATTCGGGGAGTCATATGGCCGTGATCGACAATCCAGTGAGTGGACCGCTGCATTCCGGCGGCGCGGCCGACACTGAATCGCGCATCTTGATACGCGCGCCCGGTGTCGATCGCGTGCTCGAAGTGACCGCGGCTTTTACCCTCGTCACCAGCGTAGTCGGGCTAGGCTCCGCCCTCGCCGGCGTTTTCCACGCGCCCCAAGTGTTGCTGGGTTCGCTGCTGCTGACCGGCGCTTACGCGTTCCGAACGCGCGGTCTCGCTTCGGGATGGCCAGGCGTGCAGCCGCGCTGGAGACATCTCGCGCTGTTGCTGCTGATCACCTTGTTCTTTCGGCTGCCCGCCTACCACTACGTGCTTGGCGGACAGGACGAGGGTCTTTACACCAACATAGCGCATCACCTGATCGAGAGCGGGCGCATCGATGCGAACGACGAGGTCATGCAGAAACTCGAAGGCAGTCCTTATCTGCAACGCTATTTGGAGGACAACAGGATCTATGAGGGCCAGTCGCCCACACTGTATCTCTTGGGCGTTTATGCGCGCCAGCCGCAGACCTCTCATCTGGTGTTCCAGTTTTATTACCTCTTTCCGGTGTGGATGGCGGTGGTCGGCGGAATCGCGGGCCTCACGTGGGGAGTTTACGCGCTGACATTCTTTGCTCTGCTGTCGGTCGCGTTTTTCTATCGGCTCACATTGCTGCTAACGCGTTCGCATGGCGCTGCGCTGGTCTCAGGTGGACTTCTGGCACTCAACCCGCTTCATGCATTCTTTTCCAAATTTCCCGTAACGGAAATGCCGACGCTGGCGTTTTCACTGATCGGCTTCACCTTGCTTGCCACGTTTTGGACGGCCGAGCAAAGCGAGAGGAAATCCCGATGGTTGTGGTTGTCCGTCGGAGCGTTTCTTTGCTTGTTCCTTACTCGCATCAGCGGTTTCATGTACATGCCGTTTTTCGGCGCACTTGCCTTCGCGTCACTCATCTGGGACAAGGATTTGCAGCGCCGCAACGGCATGCAGCGCTGGATGGTCGCTGTGACAATCGTTTATTTCGCGTCGGTTTATTACGGATTGCATTGGTCCCGCTACTACTCGCGAGATATGTATTTCCTTTCGTTCGAGCCATTGTTCGGACACCACTGGAAGTGGGCGGTCGAGATTCTGGTATTGGGGTCGCTGATGTTCTGGATCGGCGTGGCGTTGTGGGCGCGCCTCCCGCAGCGGCGTGAACGCTACGGTTCGTTGCTCATCTGGCCGGTTCATCTGACGATCGGCTGCATCGTGTTCGCGGGCTTGCTGTTGGGTCTGCTGAAGATCTACTGGCTGGGCTGGACGAATCACTATTCCGGCGCCGACGTGATAGATACACGGTGGCATCTGTCGAATGGCGGCTGGAACGCCGCCGCCGCCAGCAGCCTTTCCACTCTGGTCGTGTACGTCGGCCCGTTTCTGGCGATCGCTTTTCTGGTTTTGATCTGGCGTCGCTCGCAGGATGCGAGGCTCGAATTCCTGCGCTGCTTTGCGGGCGGTTTTTTTGTCTATGCCGCGTTATTGCAGTGGATTCTGCCCTATGGTCCGTACTATGCCCGTTATCTACTGAGCGAGTTGGTCCCTTATCTCATTCTGTTCGTGGTCTGCACTTGGGCCGCACTGCGGAAAGATCGCGCACGCGCGGTATTGTCCGCGTCATTGTTCCTGAGCCTTGTGTATGCGACCGCTCTGTCCGCCGCGCAAATAGGAAAAGAAGAAAATGACGGCGCATACCGCGCGCTTGCGCGGCTGACCGCACCGGTCGAGAAGAGCGATCTGATTCTGCTGGATTCGCTCCACAACAACATCAATACGAGCGAGGTGAAAACACCGCTGCTGTACACGTTCGGACACGACGTGGTGACGATCGGCAGCGAGGGCCTGGCGGACAATGGTTATCTTGCCGAGTTGAACGGCCTCTATGACGATTTGTTTCTCATTTCTCCGAATCCGAAGCCGCCTCCGGGTTTCGATTTGATTGACAGTATCCGCTACAGGGTCATGGCGTTCCGTCAGACGCACTTTTTCCCAGACGAGCTGACCTCGACGGAAAATACGATTCTTTATCTTTATCGACTGGATCGAGTGCAGTTCCCATTGGCTTCGCCACTCGCTTTCAAGGCTGGCTCGATTTGGCTGGAAATGCTCGATCGGGGTTGGAGCTATCCTGAAAACTGGGGTATATGGAGCTCGGGGCAAGATGCGAGCTTGACCATCGATCCCCGTCAGTTGCCCAAGTCGGATGACGGGTTGATCCTCGCACTCGACGCGCATGTCTTCGTCAAGCCATCGCATCCGCGACAGAGGGTGGAGGTGCGCGTCGATGGCAGCCCGATAGCGCAATACAGCGTGACTTATCCCACTGCGAGCTTGGCCATGCAAATACCGATCAGGGGCGAATTGCTTGATTCCATGAAACCGATCGTCATCGATTTTGCTTTGCCGGACGCGATCAGTCCGAAAGCGCTGGGGATGGGTGGAGACACGCGTGAACTCGCGATCGGCCTGACCAGCGCCCGATTCTCACCTTCTGCACTTCCCGCGCAATCCGCTTCGGAATGAATGCAATTCGCGGCGTATGACCGAACCGGGCCTCAGGTTCTGCCGTAAACGTCCTGCAGACGGACGATGTCGTCTTCGCCGAGGTAGCTTCCATATTGCACTTCGATCAGTTCCAGTGGTGTTTCGCCGATGTTGCGCAGACGGTGCACGCTCCCCTTGGGAAGAAAAGTGCTCTGATTTTCACTTAAGGGAAATACGTCGTCGTCGCGCGTCACTTCCGCCTTGCCGGCGACCACCACCCAGTGTTCGGCGCGATGATGGTGCTTCTGCAGACTCAGCGCGGCACCGGGTTTCACCGTAATGCGCTTGACCTGAAAACGCTCGCCCATTTCCAGCGAATCGTAGCTGCCCCATGGCCGGTCGACCTTGCGATGAGACAGGTGCTCTTTCCGTCCTTTCGATTTCAACTCATCCACGAGCAGTTTCACGTCCTGCACGCGGTCACGCAGAGCGACCAACACCACATCGGGCGTGTCGACGACCACGACGTTTTCCAGTCCCAGCAAGGCGACGAGACGGCGAGGGGCCGCGCGCACGAAACAGTCGCGGCTGTCGAACGCGATCGCGTCGCCATCGAGCACATTGCCGTCGGCGTCGCCTCCCGATGCGGCCCATAACGCCGCCCACGAACCGATGTCGCTCCACCTGCAACTGACCGGCACCGTCGCTGCCCTGGATGTTTTTTCCATCACTGCGTAGTCGATCGAATTTTCCGGCGAAGCCGCGAAAGCTTCCGTGTCGACGCGTATGAAATCGGCATCGGTTTTCGCCTTCTCCACCGCCGCCTTGCTGGCGCTGTGCATTTCCGGTGCGTACTGCCGCAACTCATCGAGGTATCGTGCGGCCTTGAACAGGAACATGCCCGAATTCCATTCGTAGCCTCCTGCATCCATATACTCCTGCGCAGTAGCTGCGTCAGGCTTTTCCACAAAACGCTCGACCCGGAAACTTCCATCGCCGATGGAGTCGCCACGTTTGATATAACCGAAGCCGGTTTCCGGATGTTCGGGACGGATACCGAAGGTCACCAGCCAATCCTGCCCGGCCAGGATTCGGGCCTTCTGTACCGCATTCGCAAAGCTCTCGATTTCGCCGATCAGGTGATCGGCCGGCAGCACCAGCAGGATCGCGTCGGGGTCGCTTCTCGATGCATGCCAGGCTGCCAGCGCAATGGCAGGAGCAGTATTGCGGGGGAGCGGTTCGACCAATATGGATGCGTCTCGCACATCGAGCTCGAGCAGTTGCTCGGCTACCAGAAAGCGATGTTCCTCGCTGCAGACCACGAGCGGCGGCGCGCGATCTTCAAGTGAGCGGACGCGCGTCACGGTCTGCTGGAACAGTGTCGAATCGCCGAGAAGGGTAAGGAACTGCTTGGGCATGTTCTTGCGGGACAAAGGCCAGAGGCGGGTGCCACTGCCGCCGCTGAGGATCACCGGAACGAGCATGGGAAGTTCCTTGCTTGAATGGCCGCCCAATCTACCACCGATCGGCCGTCGCCCAGTCCTGCGCCGATGCAAATTCCGCAGAGCCTCGCGCGTTTATTCTGGTCGCGCAAACATGCCGCTGCGGTTTCGACGCGGGTGCTGGATATAATGCCCGCAGCAGCAGATCACCTGATCTCATCTGGATGGAAACCGGTCTGCGCCGAGTTGGGATGAACTCCACGATGGTCAGCTCCAGCGAGGATACGCCTTTGCAGCCAACCGTCGATCTCGACGAAGTCATGAAGCGGGTGCGGGAGGAATTCACGCGCCGGTATCCCGCGGGTGCGCACGGCCTCGAATCCGCGAATACGGCTTTCGGCCTGCCTCGTTGGCGTCCATTCGCGGCGCGGCTGCGGGACAAGGCTCAATACTCGTTGAGCGAGTTCCTGTGTTTCGACGACGAGGATTTCATCGATGTGGCTTATCGGAAGTTGCTGCGCCGGCCGGCGAACGACGAGGGCAGCCGCGAATATCTCGAAGCCCTGCGGAGCGGCCTCGTCAGCAAAGTCGAGATTCTGGGGCTGATCCGGTTTTCTGAAGAAGGCCGCATGAATTCGGTGCACGTGGACGGTCTGCTGTTGCCGTACAAATTGCATCGCTGGCGGCACGTCCGCATTATCGGATGGTTCATCGGACTCGCCATGGCACTCGTCCGCTTGCCGCGGCTCGCATGGCGTCTGCAGGGCATCGAAGCCTCCGCCGCGCGCGAAACCCAAGCGCTGGGGCAGCTGTTGAACCGGATGGAAGCAGCGCTCGAAAGGAGCTTTCTGGATTCGAAGACTGCGGTTCGGTCCGAGCTGACTCGAATCGAAGCCGCACAGGAACAATGGCAGCGAGGAGTGCAGCAGCGGCATGATGAACTTGCGGAAAAGCTGATGGCGCACGAAGTGATGCTCGCCAAGTTGAGCGATCAGACGCGCAGCGACCAGCGCAGTCTGCGCGCCATGCTCGAGCGCTTGACGGTATTTCTGGATCTTGCACTGCGTCGCGAGAAATCCAGTCAGCAACCGCAATCCGATGAGTCCTCAGCCACGCTCGAAACCCAATACTCCTCGTTCGAGGATGCCTTCAGGGGCCAACGCGAGCAAATCAAGCAACGCGTTGCGCGGTATCTCGGCACGCTCGCAGCGGCGGGCGTCCAGCCAAACGAAGAAAATCTGATTCTCGATCTCGGCAGTGGCCGCGGCGAATGGCTGGAGGTGCTGGCAGAGCACGGCTATCGCGGCCGCGGTGTGGATTTGAATCGCGGGATGCTGACGGAATCCCAGGCGCGTGGTCACGAAGTGGTGGAAGCCGACGTTCTCGACTATCTGCGTACGCTGGATAGTGACTCGGTTGCCGCAATCACTTCAATGCACTTGATCGAACACCTTTCCCACCCGGTCCTCCTCCAGTTGCTCGATGAAATGCTGCGCGTGTTGCGACCGGGAGGAGTCCTGATGCTGGAGACGCCGAACCCGGAAAACGTGCTGGTGGGGTCCTGCATGTTCTACATGGATCCCACCCATCTGCATCCGATTCCGCCGTTGCTGCTCCAATGGACCGTGCAGGCGCGTGGTTTCGAGCGGGCGACGATCGAGAGATTGTCCGAGCATCGCGGGCAGCCCGATCTGCTGCCCGTTTCCGAAAATGTGCCGGGCGCCCCCCAGATCAACCA
>DATFCO010000308.1:0-8096 GCA_035253005.1 Rhodanobacteraceae bacterium | reverse complement strand
ATCGTGTTCCTGGCCTTGTCGGTCAGCGCTGTCTTGCTGTTCGCGGTGTACTTGCCGCTGCGCGGCAAGCCACCCGAACCCAAGTCATCCTGAAAACTATTTCACCTTGCTGATCGAGAAGCTCGCGAAGCCCGCACCGATGTCCCAACCCTTGCCGGTGCCGGACAATGCCAGCGAAACCGGTCCCTTGGTCATTGCGGCGGCATGCGCGCTACCAACCACGCCGGCATGCGCTTTCGCCATCGCATAACTGCCGAGCACGTCCTGGATGTCTTTCACGCCGCTGAAGCGGCCATGTCCGTCGGTGAGCTGGTATTTGCCGACCGTCAAACCACCGCCTTTCGCGTCGATCTTCACCGCCATCGTCTCGCCGTTGCTGCATTTGACGGTGCCGGTGCCGTCGGCGGTCGAATAAATCGCCGACCAGCCGCTGAGCGTGAAATCCATGCGGCAGGTCATGGTATTGCTGCCGGCGGCGGAAGCGCACGGTACAACGGCGAGCGCGCTCGCACCCAACGCGGACAGCAGCGCGAACGACAGGATTCTGGCTTGCATGACGACCCTCCTTGGCGGGCAAACGAAATGGTTCGACGTCAATGGTCGTGCAAGCCGGCGTTTGATCGCGCGAAAACCCCGTGAAAACCCCGCGAAAGCCTGGCGGCGCCGGCGAAATGTCGTTTGTCGATTCCGCGTGTCCTCGTTCGTCGCAATGACAGCAGCGGAACTTTGCTGCCACCACTGAAGAGGAGTGATCGTCATGCAATGGAGTCCCTATCTGTTTTTCGACGGCAACTGCGAAGAAGCCTTCAATTTCTACGCACAGATCCTGCGCGGAAAGGTCGTCAGGCTCTCCCGCTATGGCGATGCGCCGGGAGAAGGCACAGCGCCTTCGCCGGAAAGCCGCGACCGCATCATGCATGCGCGGCTGGAAGCGGGCGATCAGGTGCTGATGGGATCCGATGCGTGCCCGCCGCAGTACCAGTACGAGGGCGTCAACGGCTTTTCGGTCTCGCTTGAAGTCGATTCGGCAGCCGAGGCGGAGCGCATCTTCAACGCGCTCTCGCAGGGCGGCAGCGTGCAGATGCCGCTGGACAAGACGTTCTGGTCGGAGCGCTTCGGCATGCTGGTCGATCGCTTCAACATCCCGTGGTTCATCAACTACACGGGCAACGTGCGGTTCTGATCGAAGTTGACCCGAGTGCGCCGACGTGTTTTCGTATCGGGACACCCCTGCACGCGAGGACCGACATGGCTTATCTGCTGCTGATCCTGGAACAACGCGAAGACCGCGCCAAGCGCACGCAAGCGGAAGGGCAGGCCGCGTACGAGAGCATGTCGAAGTGGCGCGACAGTTTGCGCGAGCGCGGACTGCTGCAAACCGCGGAGGCCCTGCGGCCGGATCGCGATGGCGTGCGCCTGAGCAAGCGCAACGGCAAGCGCAGCGTGATGGACGGGCCCTTCGTGGAATCCAAGGAAATGGTCGGCGGTTTTTTCCTGCTCGATTGCAAGACGAAGGAGGAAGCGGTCGCGATCGCGGACGAATGTCCGGCGGCGGAATATGCGACGGTGGAGGTGCGCGAGCTGGCACCGTGTTATGTGGTTTAAGCGAATGGTCGTTTGGAGGCGGGCTGTTGATTGAAAGTGCAGCCATGGACGGCTGCTTTTTGATCCTCTCGATCATGGACGATCGCATAGATATGTGTTTTCATCGGCCGTCATGTCGACGGCCGATCTCAACCAGCGCATCTCCGCCATCTGGCGCATCGAATCGCCGAAGCTGATCGCCGGCCTCGCGCGCATGTTGCGCGACGTCGGACAGGCCGAGGAACTGGCGCAGGACGCGCTGGTGACCGCTCTGGAAACCTGGCCGCGCGACGGCGTGCCGGACAATCCCGGCGCTTGGCTGATGACCACGGCCAAACGCCGCGCCATCGACCAGTTGCGCCGCCACAAATTGATCGAGCGCAAGCACGAACAGATCGGCTACGAGATCGAAATGGGGCAGGACGAACCTTCGGAAACGCGTCAGGATCCCGATGACGACATCGGCGACGACCTGCTGCGGCTGATCTTCACCGCCTGTCATCCGGTGCTGCCGCTGGATGCTCGCGTGGCGCTGACGTTGCGGCTGCTGGGCGGGCTGACCACGGTCGAAATCGCGCGCGCGTATCTGGTTCCCGAGGCGACGATCGCACAGCGCATCGTGCGCGCCAAACGCACGCTGGCGAAAGCGCAGGTGCCGTTCGAGATTCCGCGCGCGGACGAGCGCGTGGAGCGACTCGCTTCCGTGTTGGAAGTGATCTACCTGATCTTCAACGAAGGTTATACCGCCACGGTCGGCGAGGACTGGCTGCGGCCAGCGCTGTGCGAGGACGCGCTGCGGCTCGGCCGCGTGCTGGCCGGCTTGATGCCGAACGAACCGGAAGCGCACGGCCTCACCGCGTTGATGGAACTGCAGGCGTCGCGTGCGCGTGCGCGCGTGGATGCGCAAGGCGAGCCGGTGCTGCTGTCGGATCAGAACCGCGCGCATTGGGATCGCTTGTTGATCCGGCGCGGACTGGTGGGTATTGAACGCGCGCTGAAACTGGGCGGCACACCGGGTCCGTATCTGCTGCAGGCGATGATCGCCGCCTGCCACGCGCGTGCACCGAGCACCGAACAAACCGATTGGCTGCTGATCGCGCAGTTGTACACGCAGCTCGCAAGCATCGCGCCTTCGCCCGTGGTGGATCTCAACCGCGCGGTGGCGATCGCGATGGCTGAGGGTCCTGCCCGCGGACTGGAACTGGTAGATGCGCTGGTGCGCGAATCCGCGCTGGAGAACTACCACCTCCTGCCCAGCGTGCGCGGCGATCTGCTGAACAAGCTCGGACGTACCGGGGAAGCGCGCGCGGAATTCGAACGCGCGGCGTCGCTGGCGCAGAACGCACGCGAACGCGCGCTGTTGTTGAAGCGCGCATCGGAGTGCGCGTGACTCAGCGGCTCAGCTGCGCCATGCCGCCCGCCGCTTCCACCGCGGCGGCGGCGTTCACCTGCAATGCGCCATCGCTGACGCGGCTGCTGTGGACCAGCAGATCGTGCAGGCCGCGCGCATCGAGTTTCGGTGCGACCGACAGCAGCAAGGCGGCGATGCCGCTGACGTGCGCGGCCGCCATCGAGGAACCGGAACTGAAATCGTAACCGCCGTCCGGCTGCGTGGTGAGGATGTCCACACCCGGTGCGCTCAGCACGCCGTGTGGCGCGGCGCCAGCGCCGGCGGAGCGCACCACGATCACGCCCGACACGCCGTCCGGAAAACCATCCAGATTCGTATCCGGCGGCATCGCGGCGATCACGATGCGGCCGTCATCGAGCACGCGTTGCAGCAACCGCGACAGCAACGGATCGGCGGGACCGCCCAGACTCAGATTGACGATGCGCGCGCGGGTGTCCAGCACCGCGGCCAGCGCCTTCGCCAGCGTCAGCGAGTTGCAACGTGCGCCCGAGCGCGATTGCGGCGGATACCAGCAAGCCTTGTAGATATCCAGCGTCGCGCTCGGAGCCATGCCGACGATGCCGCGATGGTTGTCGCCCACCGCGGCGATGATGCCCGCGACTTCGGTGCCGTGATGGTCGCGGTCGAAAACGGCGGTGCTGCCATCGACAAAGTTGCGCACTTCGCCGATGCGGCCTTGCAGATCGGGGTGGTTCGTATCAACGCCCGTGTCGATCACCGCCACGTCGACACCCTTGCCCATGCTCAAGGTCTGCGCCAGCGCGGCATCGGTTTCCGCGAAGCCGCGTTGCAGGCCGACGTAGGGATCGTTGTATCGCCGCGGAGAACTGGTGCGATCGGAATAAACGGAATAGTCGTGCAGCGGTTCGGCCAGTTGCACGCGATCATCGTTTGCCAGCGCCTTCAACAGCGCATCGCGCGACGTGCCGGCCGCGGGCTCCAGCACGATGCAATACAGATCGAGCGGCTTGATCGGCCAGCCGGTCAGTTCGCGCCAGCCGTAGCGGCGCTGCAAATCGGCGAGGGTGGAAACCGCGCGCTGGCCGGCGCCATAGGCGCCCGTCGGCGCATAACCGATCAGGCTGGAACCCGCGTGCGTCGCGGGCGGATTGATCGGGTTGGCCACCGCCAGCACGATGTCGCGTTCGCTGTCCATCGCGGCGACGTTCGCCGGAGAGACCGTTTGCGATCCGCCGGTCTCCGCATTGAACGACGGTTGCGAACGCGCCGGCAGGCTCGCAACGGGCGCGAGCATCGCCAGCAGGAACAGAAAACTTTTCATCTCCGGAATCTTACGGCGTGTTGTCCACGGGCTCGGCCAATCGTATGCCCGCGGAGGCCCGCAGCTCCTGCAAGGACTTCGCGGATCCGGCAACGGAGTCGGCGGGAGCGACGGTGTACGCGCCCACCGCATTCGGCCCGCTGATAACCTTCAGACCGAGCGAATGCAGCAGCTTGTTCCAGTCTGCCAGCTTCATGCCCGGATCGGGCACGACGCGAATCGCACCGGCGACCACGACCGGCGCTGGTGCGCTCAAGGTTCGATAAGGCGCGGGACGATCCGACAGCAGACGCGTGCCGAGCGCGCCGATGCCCAACGCCTGGATCAGCACCGCGGCAGCCAATGCCTTGAACGCCCAATTGGCGCGGCGCGCAGACGGCGCGATCGTTTCGGAATCGAGCGTGTCCAGCCGCTTTAGCAGGCGCGCCATGCCCAACTCCACGTCGAGCGGAATATCCGAAGGCAGCGACATCGCCGCGCGCAGCCGCGTCTGCTGTGCGAATTCGGCGCTGCACGCCTCGCAGCGCGCGAGATGCGCCATCAACCAATCTTTCTGCGCGGCCGGCGCGCTGTCCTGCAAGACCCAAGGCATCGCTTCCCAGGCGCGCGCGCAATCGGGAGCGGAATCGATCGAGAAATTCATGGCACACGTTCCTTCCGCGCGGCGGTCTCGCCGCCCAGCGCGGGTAACAGGTTGCGCAGTTTCACCCGCGCATGGAACAGCCGCGCCTTCACGGTTCCCACCGGCCGCTGCATGATCGCCGCGACTTCGTCGAGGCTGTGGCCGTTGCCGTAAACCAGTTCGATGACGATGCGTTGATCCGCGGAAAGCAAGTCCAGACCCTTGCGCAACCAGTCGCGCATCTCGCGGTCTTCTTCGGGATCGTGAGAAGGACCGCGGTCGCCCATCAAGGTGTGGTCCTCGACCGGCCCGCTGCCGTGCTGACGCAACGCCTTCAACCCGCAGCGGTACGCGATGCCCATGATCCAGGTGGAAACCCGCGAGTCGCCGTGAAAACCGCCGGCCTTCTGCCAGGCGATCCAGAAACAGTCGTTGATCACTTCGTCGATGATGTCGGGGCGACGCGTGAGCCTCGAGAGGAACCGGCACAGCGTTCCGTGATAACTGCGGTAGAGGGTTTCCAGCGCGGCGCGATCTCCGCCCGCAACCCGCTGCAAAAGCGCGCGGTCGATGGCATCCGAGCTGGCGGCGGCTTCGTTCATGGCTGAGGGTGAGTGCCGCTGCGGCATGACAAGGTTGCCTCAGAAAGATCGGGAAAGCGTTGCCAGCCAAGGCGAGGGGGCCAGCTCATGCATCCGCTCGCGATCCGCTCCGGTGAGCAGCAGGCGTTCGAGCTTGAATTGCCAGGCGCCGCGAGCCCACAGCAGTCCCAAATGTCCGTAGCGGTAATAACTTGCGACACCATGTTCATACTGTCCATAGGCCGGAGTGGCGTAGCTCGCCACGCCGAGACCCGCATTCACGGAAAAATCCCGTGGCAACGGCCAGCGGAAATCCATGTCGGCCGCCGGTCGCAGGCGGTGGTCGCGGTCGGGGGAATAGATTCCCGACAGGCCGAAGGTCAGCGTATCGCGGAACATCCAGTCCAGCCCCGCTTCGTAGTAGCCGGCGCGGGTGATGCCGGAATAGTGGTAGTAGAGCAGGCGGGTCTGCATCCGCCAGTCGGCCGAAACCGGCCAATCGCGCGACAACTGGATCAGGCTGTCGGCCACGTGATCCGGGTCGCGCAATTCAATGCCGCCGGACACACCCAGCGACCAGCCCGAGGACCACGACCACGACACCGCGCCCTGCAACGCCGGGCCAGGGCGCGTGATCGCGACGCCGCGATCCACCAGTTGTGAACTCAACGCCGCCTCGCCGTTGATGGCCGCGGACGCAGATGTCTGCGTCGCGAACAGACACGCAAACAGCACGCAAGCGATGCTCCGGCCGACATCCACGAATGGGCGCTTTGGGTCCATGGCGCTGCTCGTCCGGGGCCGATCTGGCAGACGACCGGATCAAGTGGCGCTCCATCGCACGCGGCGCCGGACCGAACCCAGATCGCATTCGAGAAGCCACCCCGGGAGCCGAGTGTACGCCCGTCACTGCGAGGCGATATAGGCCGCCAGCGCCTGCATGTCCCCGTCGTCCAGGTTGCGCGCCACGCCTTGCATCACCCTGTCGTTGCTGGTGCCGGCGCGGGTGCCGTCATGGAAGGCTTTCAACTGTTCCAGCACGTAAGGCGCGTTCTGGCCGGCCAATGCGGGGAAGGTCCGCCAGGCCGGTTGTAGCGCAGCGCTGGCCGGGTCCGGACGAGGTCCGCGAGCATCCGGACCGTGGCAACCCTGACAGGGAGGGATGCCTTTTGCCGGATCGCCGTCATGGAACAGCGTGTCGCCGCGCGAAGCCGATTGCACGTCGGCAACCGATCCGGCCTTGCCTGGCAGCGATGCGAAATGCGCCGCGATGTCGCGCATGTCGTGATCCGAAAGCGCCGAAGCCAGCGGTTTCATCACCGCGTTGTCGCGCGCGCCGTCCTTGAACGCGCGCAACTGCACGTAGAGATAGGTTTGCGATTGTCCCGCGAGATTCGGAAACGTGGGCGCAACCGCGATGCCTTGGGCGCCGTGGCACGCGGCGCACACCGCCGCTTTCGTCGCACCGCGCGCCGCGTCGCCGTGCACCGGCGGCTGCAAGCGCACGTCGTCGAACCGCGCAGTTGCGGCGGGAACCGCGTCCATCTGCAGCGCCGCGCATGCCAACGCAATGACGATCGACGCTTGACGGCGCGGGATCATCGGCATCCTCACAGCTTCACGTTGAGCATTACGCCCAGCACATTGGCGCCGTAGTGCGGCTGCGGACCGCGGTCGGTGTAGACCTTGTGATCGAGCACCGGATCGGTTTGCAAGCCGAGGTAATGCCAGTCGGAGAAATTGCCGGTTTCGTACAGATCGAACACGCGCATCCCCAGCGTGCGGGTGAAGCTGAAATCGAAACCGAGTTGCAGCGTGTTGATGTGGTAATGATTGTCGGGAAATGCGTTTCCGACCGAGTCGACGAATGGCTGCTGGAAGATGGAAACGGCACCGGGACTTGCGAAGGCGAAGCCGAGCTTGCCGAGCGCATAGGTGTAGTTGTAGCTGAAATCCATGCGGACACGGCCGAGATCGTGGCGCAAGGTAAGGCCGGCGTTGTAGTCGCGCTCGCGGTCGTCGTCGAGCCACAAATTGGAAAACGGATACAGCGGGCCGCCCAGCGACGGGTCGTTGTGGGGGCCGGGGAGATTTTCGAAATCGGCGACATTGGAGAATTTCAGGCGCGAATCGTCGCGGCCCAGGTTGGCGCCGACGCTGGTCAGAGGAGAGGGCTGCCAATCCCAGTCCAAGCTGAACCCCTGATTGCGCGTGGCCTGCCGCCCAACCGCGGCGCCGTAGTTGTCGCACGTGGCGTAAACCACGCCGGAAATCGTCGCGGTGTCGCCCAGCGGATAGATCACGATGGCGCGCAGCTTGTTTTCGACGCGATTGCTCAAGTCGTACTTGCGCATCGCATCGGTGGTGAAAGCGACATTGCCGAGCGGCGGCGTAACGAAGCCGGGCAGGGCGGTCGAATAGAACGCCTGATACGGGTCGGCGGTGTAAGGCCCGCCGTCGCGATAGGCGAACTCATAGCTGAAACGCAGCGTGCCCTTGCCGAGCGCACGATCGACCCACGCCAGCTTGATCCGCTGCTCGTTGACCAGCGAGCGTTCGCGATGCTTCGGTTGGTCGCGATCGAAACTGTAGGTCAGGCTCAGCGAGTTGTTGTCG
>DATFCO010000307.1:0-7879 GCA_035253005.1 Rhodanobacteraceae bacterium | reverse complement strand
ACGCGCGTGCCTTGCGCGGCGCCGGCGCGCGCGGAATCCGGCGTTACCGTCGGGTAGGTGCCGGCCAGTTGCTGCGGGACGGTGGCGCAGGCGCCCAAACCAAGGGTGAGCAGGGCGGGAATCAGTACTCGGCGTGACATGTTGCCTCACAATGCGCAGCAAGCGCGTAGCAGTCGGTGTCGCATCCTTGCTACCACCCTCGCAACCCTATTTGACCACGCGGCGCGCCCGGAAATTGCGTACCGCGCGTGAATAAGCGCGCACCGGTTCAGCCGGCGGTGCGGCATGGCCGTAACGCAATTGCAGGTAGGTGCGCGCCAGCGCGGCAAGTTCGGGACGGCTGCCCGGCAGCGCCAGGATGCAGCGGGCGAAAAAATCGCGTGGTCCCTCCTGCGGCTGACGCGAAAGCCCGTGCTTCCCGAGTTTTTCCTGCAGCCGACGTTGTGCGGCATCCAGCGCATCGCGCGGGGGCGCGCCGGGTTTGTGCAAAGCCACCAGCAGCCCCAGACCCAGCATCACCACGATTCCCGCGGCCAGACCGACCGCCAGTTCTCCCCATTCCAGGCGCGGAATGCCAAACGGCGTGAACATCGTGCTCTGGCGCAGCGCATCGAAACCGATAACGCTGCGATCCCACAACCGGTTGACCACGTCGAGCCGGTCGCTCCAGGCCAGCCACCAGGCAGTTTCGCCGCCGCCGCCGCCATTTGCCGTTCCCGCGAACAGCGTGCGCCGCACCATCGCGGTCGGATCCACCCGCACCCACCCGCGGCCCGACAGCCACACCTCATCCCAGGCGTGCGCTTCGGACTGGCGCACAAGCAGGTATTGCGCGTAGTCGTTCCAGTAGCCGCCGTGATAACCGGCGACTACGCGCGCTGGCACACCGGCGGCGCGCATCAGGAAAGCGAACGCGCCGGCGTAGTGTTCGCAATAGCCCTGGCGCGTGTCGAACAGGAAGTCGTCGACGCTGTCGCGACCGAGCGGTGGTGCGGAAAGGTTGTAGGCGAACCCGCCGTTGCGGAACAGATCCAGCGCCGCGCGCACGATCGCCGCGTCGTCCTGCCCGAAGCGCGCGCGCCACGAGCGCGCCAGTGCGGTCGCGCGTGGATCGTAATCGGCCGGCAATTGCAGCGCCGCACGTTCGAGCGCCGGATCGATCTGCGGTGTCAGCACGTAATTTGTCGCCGAAGTGACTTCGTAGCGAGCGGTTTCATCCACCGGACGGCCGCGGTCCAGCGTGCGGTCGGCACCCAATCGCGCGCCATCGGATGCCTGCACCGGCACGTCCAGCGCGAACAACCAACGGCGGCGTGTCGGTTCGAGCGTGACTTCGTAGTGCGTCAATCCGCCACTCAGGATCAAGGCTTGTGGCGCCTCGTTGCGGATGCCGGTCACGCCGCGTGACCAGGCACGGCCGTCGAAGTACCACAGCACGATGCCGCGAAAATAACGCTGACTCATCGGCGGCGGCGCGCCATCGAAACCGATCCGCATCGCCGGACTGTCGTCGATCAGCAGATCGCGCATGTCGCCCGGCGACATGTGATCGCTGATGCCGGTACGCGCCACATCCGCGCCCGGCGCACCCCACAACGGCGCGGACAGCCGCGGCACGAATACGAACGCCAGCAGCGCCAGCGGCGAGGAGGCCAGCAGCAGTCCGGCAGCGGGCCTGAACAGACCAAGCGCGGGGCGTTGCGGCGCGTCGGCTTGCAACGCGCGCAGCGTGGCGAGGCCCGGCAGCAGAGCAAGGGCGACCAGCAGGCTCATGGTCAGCGTCTGCGTGAACAGCAGCGCACTCATCAGAACGAAACAGCAGAAGCCGACCGTCATGCGCGCATCGCGTTCGCGCTCGCTCTCCAGAAGTTTCAACACCAGCAATCCGATCGCCAGTGCCGTGCCCGGTGCGCGTCCGAACGGCGTGTGGTAACTGGCGACGATCGCCAGCGGCAGCGCGATCAACAAGGCGAATCGAGCCAGCGCGGGAATGTGACCGCGGCGGGTGCGCCGCTGAAGCCAGCGCAATAGCATCAGCGCTGCCAGCGCCGCGCCGAGCCATGCCGGCATGTGCGGCAGGTGCACGGCCAGTGTGCAGGCGACGGTGAGGCACAATAGGTCGAACGCGCGTGCGTCCAACACTTCTGGCGCATTCGTATTGGTGACCTGTGCGTCCATGCGTCTATGGCAGCGACGCCAAGGCCGTCATGCAGCGGTGGTAATGCGCATGATCCGCAGCCGGACCGATCGCGCGCGCATCTTCCAGCACCAGCGTCCAGGTGCGGCCCGCGGCGTGGGCTTCGTGCACCCAGTCCGCCAGCCGGCCGATCCGCGTTTCGCGATCCAGACCATGCAACATGTTCCATTCGAAGCGCTGCGGTGCGTCGTGCGCCGCGCTGTCCAGTTCGCGGATCAACGGGCGATCATGGCGCGCGCTGGCTTTCCAGGCCACGCGTTTCAGCGGATCGCCGAAACGGTATTCGCGCAACTGGGCGTAGTCTTCCTCGCCGCGTTCGCGCCGCATTGCGTCTTCCGCGCTGGGTGGCGCGGGCGGCCCGTGCAGCGGCCGCGGATACACCAGCACGTCCTGCTCCGGCGCGATCCAGCTCCAGGCGCGGAACAATCCGAACGGCTGCGTGCTGGAGATGCGCATGCGCTGCACGCGCATCCAGCCGCGACGTTCGGTCGGCATTCCGACAGTCTTTTCGCCGCCACGTCCATCGAGCGAAAATGAAACTGCCTCGCCGTCGATATCGATGCGCAGCGCGTACCGCGGGCGGCCATCGGCGTCGAATTGCAGATGCAGCGGCAGCGGATCGCCCGCGCAGGCGGGATCCGCGCGCAACTGCGTCAGCCGCAATCCATTCAACCCGCGGAACGCGACCAGCATGCTGTTGATCACCGCCGCACCCAGCAGACAGGTCAGCAACAGCGCGGCGTTGTTCTGGTAATTCAACGCGCCCAGCAGCATCACGACGAGCAGCAGCGCGAAACCCAGACCGGATCGCGTCGGCAGGATGTAGATGCGGCGACGGTGCAGGCCGATCGGCAGTGGCTCGGAGGCACGGGTGCGCGTCAAGGCAGGCAACCGCCGTTCGGCGCGAGCGATCAGCGCCTGCGCAAAAGCCATGCTTATTCCACCGCAGTTTCCGCCAGCAACTTGCGCGCGAGCGCATCGCGATCGACGCCGCGTGCGGGTACCAGCCGGTGCGCGGCCACGGCGACGAACACGGCTTGCAGATCTTCCGGAATCACGTAAGCGCGGTTTCCCAGCAAGGCCCAGGCACGTGCCGCGGCCAGCAACGCCAGGCCCGCGCGCGGCGAAAGGCCCACCCGCGCCTCCGGATGCCGGCGGCTGATCGCCAACAGCGCTTGCAGATAGTCGAGCAGGGCGGGGCTGGCCAGCACCGAACGCGCCTGCGCACGCAGCAGGTCGATTTCCGCGACGCCCAGTGAAGGCGACAGTCGACCGATCAATTGCGGCCGATCCTCGCCCGTCAGCAACGCGCGCTCGGCATCGGCGTTGGGATAATCCAGCGACAGGCGCAACATGAAGCGGTCGAGTTGCGAATCAGGCAGCGGGTAGGTGCCGGCGAGATCCTGTGGATTCTGGGTGGCGACAACGAAAAACGGTTGCGTCAGCGCACGGCTGATCCCGTCCACCGTGACCTGACCCTCGGCCATCGCCTCAAGCAACGCGCTCTGGGTCTTCGGCGTGGCGCGATTGATCTCGTCCGCCAGCAGCAGTTGCGCGAATACCGGTCCCGGATGAAAGCGAAAGGTGCCGGTTTCGCGTTCGTAGACACTGACGCCGATGATGTCCGACGGCAACAGATCCGACGTGAACTGGATGCGCTGGAACGCCAGGCCCAGGGTTGCCGCGAGCGCGTGCGCCAGCGTGGTCTTGCCTACCCCCGGCACGTCTTCGACCAGCAGATGTCCGCCCGCGAGCAGGCAGGCGAACGCCAACCGCACCTGATGCGATTTGCCCAGCAGGATGCTGTTGACCTGCGCCAGCGCCGAATCCAGCCGTTTGCGCAGATCCGGCTCGAGCTGCGCTTTGGCGGATGCGTCGGGTTCGCTAACGGTGGTGTCCATCGTCACCAAGGGTCTCCGGGGTTCCAGTGTAAGCGCGACAGGGTGACCGTTGTGCGATCACGGCAGGTTAAAGCCCGCCTCGCGCAGCAGCCGGGCCAGCGCGATCAGCGGCAGGCCGATGAGCGCGGTCGGGTCTTCGCTCTCGATCTTCTCGAATAGCGCGATGCCCAGCGCTTCGGCCTTGAAACTGCCGGCACAATCGATCGGTTGTTCGCGTTCGAGATAGCGTTCGATTTCGTCGGCATCGAGTGTGCGGAAACGCACGCGTGTCAGATCCGCAAAGAGCGAGCGCGGGTCCGCGCGCCGCGTATCGATTACGCATACCGCCGTGTGGAAATGCACTTCGCGTCCGCTGCACGCGCGCAGTTGTTCGCGCGCAACCGCAAGTTCGCCCGGCTTGCGCAGAACGCGGCCGTCCAACTCGGCGACCTGGTCCGAGCCGATCACCAGCGAGTGATCACAACTTCCCGCGACCGCTGCGGCTTTCAGCAGTGCGAGCCGCTCCGCCCGGCGCCGTGGCGTCTCTCCGACAATTTCGGTTTCCTGTACTTGCGGCGCGGCTTGCTGGAAATCCGGAAGCAGGCGGCGCAGCAACTCGGCGCGGTAACGCGAGGTGGAAGCCAGCACCACGCGCGGTGCTTGTGCACTCATCGCTGCGAAAGATCCTCGATGCGCTCGCGCACCGCGGTTTCCAGCGCGCGCTGCGCCGAATCCAGCGCGGCCAGTTGTTCGCTCAAGGTGGCGCGCGCTTTGTCCAGCGCGGCCACGGCGGCATCCAGTTCATGCTGATTGGCCTCATCCGCTTGATCGCGCAACCACAGCCGGTGCTCCAGCAGTTCACGCAGGGCCGCGTCCACTGCCGTGCGCGCGTCGGCTTCGCCGGCCGCGGGCACGCCGGGCGCCACGTTCATCGAGGCGTGCGCGCGTTCGAGGCGCGCGCGGCATTCTTTCAGGTCGTGCTCCAGCGCGTCGGCGCCGCGATACAGCGCGCGCAACGCGCGCCGGCGCCTCGCCTGCAGGCGCATGAATATGACCACGGCCAACAACGCCACGATCACGCCCAGGCCGGCGAGGGCGGGCAGCAGGGCGAGCAGGCGGCTGTAGAAGTCTGAGGTCACGGAAAATCTGCGGCGGCCGGGGGGACAGTCTGCACGAACCGGGCCAGTGCGTCTGCGACGCGGGTTTGGAATGGACTCGGAGCCGCCAACTGGTTAAAATCGCACGCTTATGTCCGCGACACTGCCGGAACGCGTCGATGCAGGGCGCATGGTGGCTGCGCGGCGGGAGTTTCGGGGTAGTCTGCCTGTTTCCTCGCTGCGGCGGTTGTCTGCGGCGATCAAGGACGACCGCGGCGAGGTGGTCTATGAATTGGAATTCGGCCGCGAGCCGCTCGGGATTCCATATCTGGCGGTGCGCGCGCAAGCGCGGTTGAGCCTGGAGTGCCAGCGCACGCTCGAGTTTTTCGAGCATCCGCTGGACGTGGATGTGCGGCTGGGATTGATCGAGCACGAACGCGACGAGGCGGGCTTGCCGGCAGGTTATGAACCGCTGCTGCTGGAGAACGGCGCGCTGCAGCCGGCGCAGGTGATCGAGGACGAATTGTTGCTGGCGCTGCCCGCTTTTCCGGTGAAACCGGGAAGCGAAGCGGTGTCGGAAGAAGCGAACGAGACGGCGCGGGATGTACCGTCGCGCGTAGACAATCCGTTCGCGATTCTGCGCGATTTGAAACAAGATCGATCGAAACCAGATCGAAAGTAGTCGCGGCTCCCGCCGCATGTTTTTTTGAGAATTCAGGACTGGAGAGCCGTCATGGCCGTTGCCAAGAGTCGCAAATCCCCCTCCCGCCGCGGCATGCGGCGCTCGCACGACGCGCTGACGAAAGTGCAGCTCGCCACCGATCCCACCAGCGGCGAAATCCATCGCCGTCACCACGTCACCAAGGACGGCTATTACCGTGGCCGCAAGGTGATCGAAGATCAGGCCGCGGTTGCCGACGAAGACTGATCGAGTGACCGATCTGCTGCGCCTCGACTCGAAGAGTTTCAGGGGTGCGGACCAGACTCACTGCTGAAGATGTGCGGATTTCCGTTATGCTCGGCGCCGGCGTGCGGTTTCCACGCGCCAGTCAAACTTCGGGGAACGCCTCTTGACCTTTGCCCGCATAACCGGCACCGGCAGCTATTTGCCTCAACGCGTCCTGAGCAATGCCGACCTCGAGAAGATGGTCGACACCAGCGACGAGTGGATCACCACGCGCACCGGCATCCGCGAACGGCGCATCGCGGCCGACGGCGAAACCACCGGCGATCTCGCCTTCCACGCCGCGACGCGCGCGCTGGAAGCCGCAGGGATGAAGGCATCCGAACTGGATGCGATCGTGCTCGGCACCACGACGCCGGATCTGATCTTTCCTTCCACCGCATGCCTACTGCAGGCGCGACTGGGCGCCAACGGCTGCATGGCCTTCGACGTCAATGCGGCGTGCTGCGGTTTCATGTACGCGCTCGGCATCGCCGACAAGTTCATCCGCAGCGGACAGACGAAGAAAGCGCTGGTGGTCGGTTCGGAAACGCTGTCGCGCATGACCGACTGGACCGACCGCAACACCTGCGTGCTGTTCGGCGACGGCGCGGGCGCGGTGGTGCTGGAAGCCGACAACGAGCCCGGCATCATCACCACATTGCTGCATGCCGATGGCAGCTTCAAGGACATGCTCTACAACCCGGTCGGCGTATCGGCCGGTTTCAAGGACGACGGGCGCCACGGCAACACCATCATGATGGAAGGCAACAAGGTGTTCCGCGTCGCCGTGCGCGCGCTCGAGCGCCTGGTGGACGAAACGATTGCGGCCGCCGGCATGCACGAAGATGAAGTGGATTGGCTGATTCCACATCAGGCCAACCTGCGCATCATCGAGGCCACCGCGCAGCGCCTGCACCTGCCGATGGAGCGCGTGGTCGTGACCGTGGACAAGCACGCCAACACCTCGTCCGGTTCCGTGCCACTGGCGCTGGATGCGGCGGTGCGCTCGGGCAGGATCAAGCGCGGCCAGAACCTGCTGTTGGAAGCTTTCGGCGGCGGTTTTACCTGGTCGTCGGCGATGATCCGCTATTGAATAAGGGAAGCGGAGCGAGTGGTGACGGCGCTCTGTTGAAGTACTGACGCGGTCCGAAAGAGCACGATTTTTGCGCCCTCGCTACTCACCCTGATCCCTTTGGTGATCGAAGCAGGCATGGCCGATACCCAGCACCACACCAATCTCGCCTTCGTCTTCCCCGGCCAGGGCTCGCAGTCGGTCGGCATGCTGGCCGATCTCGCGGCGGCACATGAGAGCGTGCGCGCGACCTTCGACGAAGCCTCGCAAGGCGCAGGTCGTGATCTGTGGTCGCTGGCGCAGAACGGTCCCGAGGAAGAACTCAATCGCACCGAGAACACGCAACCGGCGTTGCTGGCCGCGAGCGTGGCGGTATGGCGGGTCTGGGGCGAATTGGGCGGCGCGTTGCCTTTACAAATGGCCGGACACAGCCTCGGCGAATACTCCGCCCTGGTTTGCGCGGGCGCGTTGTCGCTGCACGCCGCCGCGAGTCTCGTCGCCGAACGCGGACGCTTGATGCAGGACGCCGTGCCCGCGGGCGTGGGCGCGATGGCGGCCATTCTGGGCGGCGACGATGCGCAGATCGCACGCGTGTGCGACGAGGTTTGCGGTGGCGAAGTGGTCGCGCCCGCCAACTACAACTCGCCCGGACAACTGGTGATCGCCGGTCACGCCGCCGCTGTCGAT
>DATFCO010000306.1:0-2354 GCA_035253005.1 Rhodanobacteraceae bacterium | reverse complement strand
AGTTCGTCCAGCGACTGTTCGAAGCGGGCGATGGAGGGCGCGGATTCGTCGTTCTGTGCAGGTTCGTTCATGCCGCGCACGCTAGCGCAGTGCGCACCATGAATCAATCCGCCAGGTGCAAGACTTCCGTTCGTGGTGAGGTATCGAACCACGAACGGCAAAACTGCAGAGGAAAGTTCGCCCTTCGATACCTCAGGGCGAACGGCTTGATGGGTTGCGGCGCCATTCCACGCTGGAACCAGCGTCACCGAAAAATTTCTCACCGGCTTTAGTGATCCAAACATCGCCGACCGCAAGCAATTCGTCCTCGCGGAAAATCAGCGGAATCCGTCCGCGCTGCCACGGTGGGATGCGCGCGCCTTGCAGCAGATCGCGCAGTTCACGCGTGTGCGCATCGCCAGCCGGTTTGATCCGCTCGCCGCCGCGGCGGAAGCGGACGCGCAACGGTGATTGCAATTTCGAGGATGCTTCAACATCGGACGATTGCGAAGATCGAAGCAACAGTACGCCTGCGCCGCCCGGCAACTCGAGCTTCGCGCCGTCCCAATTCGCTTCCCAATCGCGCGGGATTTCCTTCAACGGCGGCATCGCGTGCAGCGCGCCGCGCCACGAATGGATCTCCCCGTCGGGCCAGACGATGCAGGGCTCGCGATCTTCGCGCGCCTGTTCGATCTGCCGGCGCAATTCCTCGCAGCGCGTGGGCCGCGGGGCGTGCAAGTTCTGCTGGTGCAGCCAGCATTCCAGCACCGGCATGCGCAGTGCGTCCGGCAAGGCGCTCCAGCCGTGCGCATCCAGCGTGCCGTTTCCATTGCGCAAACGTGTCAGCGCAGTTTCCGCTTCCGCATCGAGAAACGCTGCTGCCTCGCGGCACAACTCGGCCGAATGCGCGATCGACTCGAGCGCGTGCGGCCAATGCGCCAATAACTTCGGAATGATTTCCGCGCGCAGGTAATTGCGCGAAAGGCGCGTGTCGGCGTTCGATGGATCATCGATGAAAGCGAGCTGGTGTTGCGCGACGTACCCGCGCAAGACAGAGCGCGGACAATCCAGCAGCGGCCGCCACAGCATGCCTGCGCCGACTGCGCGCAACTCGCGCATGCCACCCAGGCCTTGCGGCCCCGCGCCGCGCAGCAATTTCAGCAGGACCGTTTCGACCTGGTCGTCGCGATGGTGTGCCAGCGCCAGCCATTCGCCGGCTTGAATTGCCGACGCGAAGGCCGCATGTCGTGCGCGTCGCGCGGCCGCTTCGATTCCCTCGCTCCGTTCGTGCGCGACCTGCACGCGAACGATTTCGATCGGCACGTCAATCGCGTCGCAGAATCGTCGACAATGTTCCGCCCAGCGCGCGCTGTCTTCGTGCAAGCCATGATCGACGTGCAGCGCACGCAGTCCACGTTCGCGTGCCTGCGGGATCTGTGCCAAGGCGTGCAACAACGCGGTGGAATCGGCGCCGCCGGAATGGGCGACGCACAAGCGCGATGGCGCAGCCTCGGCCAGCTTGCGGATCAGCAGCGGGATCAGGTTCGAACCGTCCATCCGCCGCGATGGTAGTGCCTCGCGGGGCCGGCGTCAGTGGCCCGGCACGAAGCTTGCGAGAGGTTCAACAAACGATGCTCTACAGACCCATACCGTGAACTCTTTTTGCGAAAAAAACAAGACTCGCGCATTTGAAATCCCGCGCTAAGATCGAACCATGTCGATCACGTTTGCACGCAAGCATTCTTCCCGCCGCGCATCCAGCGCGGATGCGCTGCTGCCCGGCCGTTTCGGCTGGCTGATGGGTTTGTACGCGGAGAATCACCAACGCCTGATGCGCTTGTTCTCGCCGCAACGGTTGCCGGTGGGCGAATACGTTTCTTCGGTCGGCGACGGCCTCGATCTGCGCCTCACGATCCAGGAGCGGCATCCGTACACGATCGAGATCGGCTTGAGTTACGAATTGCTGGACGAATCGACCGGACAACCGGCACCGTCTGCGCAACTCCGCATGTATCTGGATGCGCACGCGACCGAGGCGCTGCATTGCCAGCCCGGTCGCGAACTGTGGCAGGTGCTGGAACCGTTGCCCGCGAAAGGCGTGCTGACGCATCGCCTGCGCATGAACTCCTTCCTCAACCGCTGGCTGGAATACCTCTCCGAACAAGGCCATTCGATCGCCACGCTGAAACGCGTCGCGCCGTCTGAATCGCCGGCGACCGCCGAAGCCTGATCGGTCGCTGCTGCGAGATTCACCGCGCCGCGAGTGCGGCAATGCAGATCTCTCCGCCGGCCTTGCTGAAATCTCCGCTTGCAAGGTCGCTGGCTTCCAGACCGAGCAAGGCTTCGCACGAATCCTTGCCGCGCACGACATCCAC